>NZ_JASDDD010000018.1:0-59740 GCF_030407555.1 Curtobacterium sp. APC 4022 | reverse complement strand
GACCTCGGCGGCCAGGCGGTCAGCGGCGGAACCCGCCCGGTCGAGTCCCGCCCGCCCCAACGAGGACGAGCCGTCGACGAGCACCACCGTGTGGGTCCCCCCTCGTCTCGCCCGGACCGCTGAACGCAGGTCGTCGCGGACGAGCGGGACCGGATCGGGGCTGCCCATCGCGGTCTGGAGCGCCACCCGGACCGCCGCGCGTCGCAGGCTCGGCACCACGGCGACCCCACCCCGACCGCGGTCGAGCGCCACGTCACGCACGATCCGCCCGCGGTCGTCCGATCGGCTCGACGGCCCGTCTCGCCCACGCAGGTGCCGGTCGCTCCGCGTCGCCGGGCGCGCGCGCATCGATTGGTCGGTCGTGACGCCGGTCACCCCGATGGCGACCGCCAGGCCGGTGCGGTCACCGTCGAGCGGGCACTCCTGCGCCGTCGCCGTCGCGCCGGTCGCGTCGTCAGTACCGGTCGGGTCATCGCCGGAGGTTACGTCCGGGTCCGGCCTGGAGGCGGTGCTCGCCTCCGCACCGCGGGTCACGTCCGCGCTGCTGGTCGCCCGGTCATCGGCGCTGGCGTCGCCCTCGTCGGTCCCGTCCGCCTCGTCGCCGGGCCCCTCGTCCGTCCAGTCGGAGTCGCGCGCATCCGGTTCGCCGGTCGCGTCCGGGCGGTCAGAGCGCCCACTGCCCGTACCGTCCTCGTCGCCGGCACCGGTGTCCTGACCGCCTGCTGCCGTTCCGTCGCCGTCCTCGTCGTCGGCGGTCGCTGCGGGGTCTTCGGTCGCCGGTCCGCTCTGGATGCCGTCCGCCTCGTCCTCGACCGACGGGCCGGCCGCGTCGTCCTCGCCCTCATTGTCCGCTCCCCCGGTCGGGTCCTCCAGCACGGCTGACCCGGAGCGCCGAGGCCTCGCGACGACCTCCGCGACGACAGCCAGCGGATCCGGGTGGCCGCCCTCTGCCAGCCCCAGGGCGAGACGCGATGCAGCCACGTCCAGCCCGTGGTCGCGGAGACCGGCCACGTCGAGGAGCCGGACGACCGCGCCGGACAGTTCGTCGAGCCTCCAGGCCGGTGCCCTGCGTGATCTCGGTGGCGTGACGGTGCGTGGATGTGCGAACCGGAGGACGGCCGTACAGCGGCGGAGCAGCGCCGGTGCGACGTCGCGGGCGTCCCACGCCAGGGCGAGCACGCGCTCGCCCTGGACCGCCGCGAGCCGTTCTGCGTCGACCGCCTCGGCGTGCGCGAAGCGGGCATCAGCTGCATCGGCGAGCTCGCGGAAGGCCTTCTCGGCGGTGTCTGCGTCGCCCGTGCAGAGGATCCCGAACCGGTCGCCGGCGAGCCATCGGTCGAGCACCGCCCGGTGCTGGTCGTCGGTCACGCGGCCTGCAGGCCGAGCACCCGGGCCGTCGCCAGCCGGACGCGCGCCGCAGGGGCTGTGGCACGTTCCGCCGGCTGGCGCGGGGTCCGGTGTCGGAGTGCCGGCACGGCTGCCATGGCGACGTCGGCGCCGGTGACGTCCGTCCGGCCGGCGAAGGCCGCGCCCGCGAGGGCGGTCCGTGTCATCACGAGATCGGCTCTGTGGCCGATCGCGCCGGACTCGACGCAGACGTCGACGATCTGGCGCAGGATCCGCTCGGACACCTCGACCTCGTCGAGCAGTTCCCGCGCCCGGACGATGCGTTCGCCCAGGCGGAGTTCCGCGTCGCGTGCGGCGGCGACGAACGCGGCCGGGTCGCGGTCGAACCGCAGGCGTCGGCGGACGATCTCCAGGCGGACGTCGACGTCGGTGATGGTCGTGACCGAGGTCGCCAGGCCGAAACGGTCCTCGAGCTGCGGGCGCAACTCGCCCTCCTCGGGGTTCCCGCTGCCGACGAGCACGAACCGCGCGGGGTGGACGTGGCTGATGCCGTCGCGCTCCACCCGGTTCACGCCGGACGCGGCCACGTCGAGCAGCACGTCGACCAGCAGGTCGTCGAGCAGGTTCACCTCGTCGATGTAGAGGAAGCCGCCGTGGGCCTCAGCGAGGACGCCCGGCGCGAAGGCGACCTCGCCGCGGAGGGCGCGATCGATGTCGAGCGACCCGAGCACCCGGTCCTCGCTGGCGCCGAGCGGCAGTTCCGCGATCGGCATCGGGACCCCCGCCGTGCGGAGCAGCGCCCCGAGGCCCCGCACGGTCGTCGTCTTCGCAGTGCCACGGTCACCGATCGCCAGGACACCGGCGATGCCCGGATCGACCGCGCAGAGCGCGAGGCAGCGCTTCAGCTCGTCCTGACCGAGGACTGCGCTGAACGGGAAGACCGCATCCGACATGCTTTGATGATAACTGTTCTCATCAACGAGGCGGAACGGAGGTCAGCCGTGAACGCACGCTCCACCGTGCCCGTCGTCGCGATCACCGGACCGCTCGGCGTCGGCAAGACGAGCCTGGTCAACGCACTGCTCCGCACGCCGGGCGCCCGCATCGGCGTCGTGGTGAACGACTTCGGAGCCGTGAACATCGACGCCGGACTGGTGGTCGGTCAGATCGACGAGGCGGCCTCGATCTCCGGCGGGTGCATCTGCTGCCTCGACGACACCAGCGGACTCGACGACGCCCTCGAACGCCTGACCGACGCACGACTCGCCCTCGACGTCGTCCTGGTCGAAGCGAGCGGTGCAGCCGATCCCGCGGTGCTCTCGCGGCTCATCCGGTTCAGCTCGGCGCCCCGCGCCCGGTGGGGCGGACTCGTGGAGGTCGTCGACGCCGCCTGGTTCGCGCGGACGACCGAGGCGGAGCGGCTCGGCGACGCCCGCTACCGGACGGCGTCCCTCGTGGTGGCGAACAAGACCGACCGGACACCGGACGCCGACCGCGTCCTCCGCGCACTCGGGGACGTCGCCCCGCGGGCCGTCGTCGTCCCGGCCGTGCGCGGTGCGATCGACCCCACCGTGCTGTTCGACGTCGCGGAGCGGGCAGCATCGGACGAGCTCGACTTCTCGGGCCTGACGGAGCCGGAGCACATGCACCACCACGCCGAGGCCGTCACCTGCGAACTCCACACCCCGGTGTCCGCGGACGCGCTCGTCGACCTGCTCGACACACCCGTCCCGGGCGTCGCGCGGATCAAGGGCATCGTCGACGTGCGGATCGGCAGCGCCAGCCGGCCCTACGTGGTGCACGTCGTCACCGGCACGGTGCACGTCGAACCACTCGGGACCGGGACCGCGGCCCGGGCACTCGTCGCCGTCGGGTACGGGTTCGACGCCGAGCTCGTCCGGGCGCGGTTCGAGTCGGTCGCCGTGGACGAGCCCTCGTCGCCGGCGGGGGTGCGGCGGCTGCGGAGACTGTTGCGGCTCAGCCGGTGAGAGCTGTTCTCGAATGCCTACTTCAGACCGGACCAATGCGCGAAGTCGGAGTTCACGGCGCCGTACACGATCGAGGCGATGACCGGGTTGATCGCGAACGTGTTCAGCAAGTCGTCCCGGTGTCGTTGAACGTGAACGAGAAGTTCCCGGTGGAGCCGAGCGCTGACACCGAGTCCAAATTGTTTCCGAGCGTCGGGATCTTGCCGAAAGGCTCCAGCATGCTGGTTCCGCCGTTGTGACCGTGACGCTCGAGGATCCATTCACCTTGCTGCGCCATGGTCGAGACCTTCCCGGTCATGTCCTCCACACCTGACATGCATTTCTCCTCTGACTGCGAGCAGATGCCCCAGTACAACGCGTTCTGAGTCGCGCTGAAGGTGACGTAACGAGGACCTGATGCCTCTCCCCCGGAATCAGTCTCAACTCGACAAAACCACCGTGCACAAGGGGATGAAAATGCGACAATGCACAGGTATCACGTGGTGGGCTCCGAATAGTAGTTCTTGACGTACGGTCGACCTATGGAGTGGGGCAAGCGTGCAACCGCGGGCGGCATACTGGCCGTGTTCCTAGCGGGGAGCGTGACGGCATGCTCCGTCACAGGATGCAGCGGAAGCCGCCAATCGACCGCCAGCGTGGCGATCGACGCCACTGCGTGGGTCGATGCGCACCCCGGACACGTCCTTTCGGTCTGTCTCGACGATGTTTGTGCGGATACGGCAACGAAGAACACGGTCACCGCGCGGTCTTCCGAGCCGAACGGACACAAGTTCATGTTGACCGCCGCGGACACCACGACCAAGGCGGAAATCGGGAGGAAGTCGACGCGGCTGTTCGCTTCTCAGGACAAGACAGCTTGCGGTGACGTCACCTACCCGACCGGAACGATCCAGATCACCAGCAGAGGAGAGCTCAAGGTCCGCCGCTAAGGGCCCCGCCCCTCAGGAAACGATCGCTCGATGTTCCGATAGAGGATCGGTCACCGGACGATTCAGGAACGATCATTTCTGACTTGGTGCGCTGAGTTGCCCCGCTCCATCAATCGCCACGACCCGCCCGTCAGTGGTGTGAGGGTCGTCACGACGTAAGCCGCCGCGACGATGCCGAAGGCGACAGTGAGCCCGATCGTGTCGGCGGCGAGCCCGCCGAGCAGGGCGCCGAAGGGGACGCCAGCCCAGGCTCCCGCGTTGATGAGGCCGAAGACGCGGCCGCGCATGTGTTCGGGCACCCGCTCGAGTTCGACTGTCGCGAGGATCGGGTTGAGCGATCCTGCCGCCAGCCCTGCCAGCGCGGTCGCTGCGACGAGCACTGGCAGCGGTGCCCCGAGTGCGAACGCCAGACTTGACGGACCTCCGGCAAGTGTGAAGCACACCGCGAACGTCACCCGCCGTGGCACCCGGTGGGCGACGAAACCGAAGGCGACGTTGCCGAGGAGGGCGCAGCCGCCCATGGTCGCGACGAGGACCCCCAGCGCTGCCGCGCCCCCGAGGCGATCGTTGGCGTAGAGGGGCAGCAGGGTCGACCCACGAGCAGCGTCGAGCAAGTTCGTGACCAGCACCAATCCGACCAGGAGCCGCATCAGCGGGTCCTGCACGACGAAGCGAGCTCCTTCGATGAGGTCGGCCCAGAAGGACTCGCGCGGCGCACCCTCGACACCCGCTTCTGCTTCTGCCGCCTTGGCGTCGCGAGGGACGAACACCCATGTCAGTAACGCAGACACCGCGAAGGTCGCAGCATTGACGAACAGTGACCCGATCGGGCCGACGGCCGCCACGAGGAGGCCCGCCAGGGAGGCGCCGACGAGCTTCGCGAAGCGCTCCGACCCGTCGAGGAGACCGACACTGCGCTCGATGCGCACACCCGCCCGCTCGGTCAGGCCCGGCAGCATCACGCGGCGGGCGGTCTGGCCTGGGGTGTCGAGGAGGCCCCCCACGAACACAAGGGTCAGCAACGCCCAGAACGGCAGACCGACCGTCAGCGCCAACGCCGGCATCGCGAGGACGGAGGCGCCGCTCACGACGTCCGCCACGATCGCGGCCCGACGGTGGCCGACCCGGTCGACAACGACCCCGCCGAGCGGACCACCGATGATCACAGGTGCCGTGGCGAAGGCGGCGGCGACGCCGATCTCGACGCCGGAACCGCCGAGCGCGAGGACGTAGAAGGGGACCGCGAAGGCCGTGACAACGTTGCCCGTCTGCGAGACCGCGTGAGCGGCGACGAGGGCGAAGAGCGCTGTGCGAGCCGCGCGAGTCGACGTACCGGCGCCGCCGTCACCATCCTCGGCGGGCGCATCGCTCTGCGCGCTGTCATCGCGTTCAGTGCGCTCGTCGGGATCGCGACGGTCGAGAGCGACCGTCTCGGGGACCGGAGTGTCCTCGGTCACGCTCCCGCGCCTCCTGGGTACCGGTAGGCGTGGTAAGCGAGGACGACTGTCTCAGCCCCATCACCGGAGTCCGAGCTGTGCGCGGCGCCGACTTCCACCCAGCGGTCCACGACGGACTCGATTTCGGCACGCAGGGCGGCGAGCTCCGTCACGGTGAGGCGGATCGCACGGTCACCACCAGCCTCCGCCGCTACCCACTCCCTCGGCAGGCCCGGCCTCGCATCGACGTACTGGAGGTAGCGCGCCGCGTTCGCCTGGACGATCGACTTCTCGAGGGCGGTCGATGCACTGAGGCGAGCGGGGTCGTCGAGCACGTCGGCCGGCTCCCACGAGGTGAGGGGTGCCGTTGCCTGCCACCAGCGCTCGCGCCGGTCGTCGCTCTGCGGCTCTGCCGCCTGGATGAGGTCACTCGCGGCCAGCTTGGACAGGTGGTAGCTGACCGTGCCCGGGGCCTCGTCGACGACCTCTCCGAGCTGCGCTGCAGTCTGAGGACCTCGCTCGCGGAGCAATCCGAGGAGGCGCAAGCGGGTCGGGTGTGCCAACACCCGCATCGAAGCAGCTTCAGTGAGGGTCGAACGGGACGAGTCGTGTGATGCCATGGACCGAAGATACTTACACAATGGTCATTGCGCAATGACCATTGTCGGACCGCTGGTTCACTACTGGCTCACGCCAGAAGGGGCGCCTTCGCAGGAGATGGCAACCGCAACACCTCTGTGACGAGCGCGAGTAGGCGACTGGCTGGGCGATGACCACTGTCGCTCTGATGGGCAGTGGGCTTTGCGTTGGGCCGGTGTTCCTCCTGCCTCTCACGCGGCTCGGTGGATGTCGCACGGCCCGTTCAAGCCTTCGATGGAGGATCCCGGTCCGGACGACGCCGCGCGACAACGAGTCAACGTATGCCGAGCCGTCAGTCAGAGAGGCGATTGGAGGCGCGCGGCCTGGCGGCGCTCTATGAAGCGCATGATGAGGAACAGCGACAACCAAAGGACCATGCCCACGAGCGCGAACACCGCGACGACGAGGAGCACGCCGCCGACCGTGTCCAACGGGAACCAGCCGCTGAGCAGCAGCGCGGGGAGGACGGTGACGACCATCACAGCCAGGTGCGTCAGCGACTGCCGCCTCAGGGACCAACGGTCCACCTGGTAGATGACGGACGACGCAGACACGGCTGCGATGATCACGCCGACCGCGAGGGTGCTGCGACCATCCTCGGCCTGTCCGTCGTGGAAGAGGAACCCACCGATCGCGGACATCAACACGAGCGGGATCCCTCCCAGGAGGACGGCGCGCAGAGCGAGTCGCTGACGTGGTCGTTGCATGGTGCCCCCTCGTTCGCGCCCAGTCGACCACACATCAGCGTCCGCTCGTACGACCCCACCCGAAGGACGGCCCATCGTCCTGCAAACTGGTATCCGGTAGGGGATGGGCTACCGGAAGTCGGCGCGTGGGCGATCTCGGCGGCGAGAGCTGCGATTCGACCCGTCCCTCGTCAGGCGCTACGTGGCGCCCTCACGGGCAATGCCTCAGCTTGTCGCTCTTTCTAGAGTTGCAGCATGAACGTTGTGCTGCGCCCTAGCCTCCCCGAGGACATTGATTGGCTCGTTGAACTCCGAGCGGACGTGCTGCGTACGGATCTCCAGCGACTCGGCCGGTACGACGAGCACCGAGTGCGAGACCGCATGCGGCAGGGGTTCCGTTCAGAGTGGACCCGGGTCATCGTCGAGGGCAATGGCGACGTCGGCTCGATCAGCACACGCCCGGAAGGCTCCGTACGTTGGATTGAGCACTTCTACCTCGAACGTGGTCGACAAGGCGCAGGCATCGGCGGCAATGTCCTGCGGTCCGTGCTCGCGGAGCCGTGGGGAGGAGCGACTCGGCTGAACGTACTGCAGGGAAGCCCTGCCCGCCGCCTCTACGAGAGGCACGGTTTCGTGACAGACATCGAAGACGACGTTGATGTCTTCATGACGCTCAGCCCGTCTCGATAGCCGATCGGCTAACGGACGGAGCTGGCAGGGGTGCCGTCTTCCCACATCAGTGCTGTTGCCTGCTCCTCGTGGATGAGCAGGTCGCGGATCAGGGGCGCGTTCTCGACGGGGCAGGACAGGGCGATGAGGTTCTCCGAGATCGCGTCGACGAGACACCCGCGCTGGGCGTAGCGTCCTGCGATCGACCGCCACGCCGCGGCGAGGTCCGGATCTTCGCCGAGCCAGAGTCGGAAGGTGGCCTGGTTGCCGTGCTCGCTGACGCTCGTTGCCACGAGCGATCCTTCCGCGGATCTGACGGTGGCTACTGTGTCGTCGTAGTTCACGCCGTACACCCACGCGGGTACTGCACGAACCTGCACCAGGTCCGGCCCGATCGTCTTTGCGTTCAACGCTTCCCAGAACACGTCACCAGAGTCGGAGGGAAGCGCGAACCAGACTTCAGTGTCCGCGTCGGACGCCGATTGCGTCGGCACAAGCGAAGATCCCGCCCATTCGGCCGTCCGACTGGGGTGCTGCCGGTACTCGCTCATGGCGGCAATCTATCCTCGCCATGCACCCGACCGCACTCGGTTTCGGTCGACGACACCGCCCGACCTCGAGCCCGGTTGACGATCGTCTACCGGACGCGGCATAGACGTGGAATCAGTGGGCAGCGGTGTCGGCTTCGGCTGTTGGTGCTCGCCTGTGCTCCTGCTTGCGGGCGTAGTAGGCGGCGCTGAGTTGGACGATGGCGAGAACTGACCACGTGATCGCCATGAACGTGTGGAATCCGGACGGGTCGACGATGGCCAGAACGATCCAAATCACAGCCAGAGCGGCCCAGGTCCACGCAAGCCACGGGAGGGGCTTCCCAACGATTCGTTCGAGGATGCTGCGCCGCTTCGTCTCGGTCATGTACGTGACCTTATGGGATGGGTTCTAGCTGTCAGACGGTGTCCGGTAGCCGATCGGCTGGCGGGCGCTTCGAGGTTGGCCGGTGCTACCCCATTTCCAGCGGCCCCCGTCAATCCCTGACACCGATGACGCCAGAACGGGAGGGTGCAGGACGGAGCCATGTGCACGAGACTCTGTCCAGCATGATCACTTCACCTGCCGACCCCCAAGGCCGCCGTCGGCTAATCGGGCTCGTCGGGCTGACGCTCGTGACCGCGATGTCGCTTGCAGCCTGTTCCAGCCACGTGAAGGCTGTCGGCGACGAGAAGGCCTCCTCTGCTTGGATGGAGAGCGTCCAGGACCGATGGGCCGAACAGCCCGGCGAACTCGGCAGTGGTGCCGGCACGAACGATTCATCGAGTCGGCTCTCTCTCGGCGTCGCGGACGGCGGGACACCCGCGCACGTTCGTGTGTCCTTTGCGTGTCAAGGGCACGGAACGGTGTCGATGGCCGTATGGAGCAAGCGCTTGGTCAGCGGTGCCGAGAACGGGAAGCGGCTTGCATCACGCTCGATGCAATGTGGTCACGACGAAGACCTGTACGTCGCGACATCGAGCGCTTGGATCACCATCGGGTCGACCTCCGGGGACTCGAGCGTGAGCTGGTACGCCGCGGCCTATGCCGACCCGATTGGGGATCAAGTTGAAAGCAGCGTCCGCTAGCCGATCGGCTACCGGACGCTGCTGTCGGAGCTGACGATGGCGACCTGTTCGAGGATCGTCCGCATCGTCTGTTCACCAGTGAGGTCGGCGCTGTCGATCCACTGACCTTGATCACCGAAGCCTGCTCGCATGGTGGCGTCGAGCTCGCGGTAGCCATCGAAGTCGAACTGCTCCTCCGTGCTGCGTGCGGCGTTGCGGTCGTGGCAGGCTGCTTCGCCAGGGGCGAGGACGACCAACCGTGCGCGCTGCTGAGGGAGCTGCCGGAGGAGGCGATCGAGATGATCTCCGTCGGGAAGAACGCAATCGATGATCGTCGTGAAACCGCTCGCCGTGAAGTTGTGCGCCAGTGCCCCGAGATTGCGGTAGCAGAGCTCAACCTGTCGTTCTGCTTCGTCGGCGGGGTGGCCGAGTGGCCAGACCGCGCCGGAGACGATCATCGCGTTGAGGTCATCGGCACCGATCCGCACGGCACGAGGGAGCGCCGCGGCAACGAGACGGCTCACCGTCGACTTGCCGGCACCCGGCATCCCGGTCACGATCCAGGCCACCTCGTCGGCTGACGAGTCGAGTCCGCCTTCACGCATCGGTGCGACCCGCCGCCCAGAGCCAGCGCAGCGCATCGGGCAGCAGCACCCCGCCGTGGTTCGGGGAGTGCGACCCGTCGCCGACGACGAGCCGGAAGTCGGAGCCAGCTCTCGCGAGTGCGGACGCGGTGTCGAGGCTCTCGGCGAACCAGTTCGCCGCTCGCTCGTTCCAGTGCAGATCCCGGTGCGCAGCATGCAGGAACACACGTGTGGGTCGGCGCGGTTCGGTCGCGAGGAGCGTCGGGTACGGGTTCCCGCCCGGCATCTGCGCGAAGCTCGGGTTGAACGCGATGACCCTCCCGAACCCGTCGGGCCGAGTCCATGCTGCTGTCAGGGCGGCGTTGCCACCACTGCTGCCGCCGCAGATGCCACGGTTCATCGGATCAGCCAAAACGCCGTAGCGGGACTCGACCTCTGGTATGACCTCCTCCATCAGGAAGCTCGCGTAGGTGTCATCGAACGCGTCGTACTCGGCGTTCCGGTGCTTCGTCGGTACGCCGTCGACGTCCATCACGCCGGGGTCGACGAACACGCCGACCATCGGCGGAAGGACACCGTCGGCAGCGAGGTTGTCCAGCACGGTCCCAGCCCGCACCGCGCCGGCTGGATCGAGGTACCACCAGCCGTCGTTGAACACCATGACCGCGCACTCGGCATCAGCGAGATGTCCTGCGGGGCGATGAACCCAGACCTTTCGAGACGTCCCCGGGTACCGTTCGCTCGAGTCGAGGTGGAGTTCCTCGATCGTGCCGGAGGGTACGTCCGGCCGGACCGCTGAGTCGGGTCCGTACTCGTACGAGATGTCCTGCTGCTCGATCGGGAGAGCGGCGAACGGCACTGTCGGAGACACGAATCGACTCTAACGACCAACCTCACGAGCAGACAGCCGCCGTCATGCTCCGTCCCGCTAGCGTCCGGGCAATATCGGCTACCGGACGGTCATGGCTCCGCCAGCGAGCTCGCCCCGACCGCCGCTCCGCGGCGCGGTCGTCCTACGACGCAGTGATCCCGAGCTGTGCGAGAACGGGTTGATCGCCGATGGTCTGCAGGTTCCACTTCGGGCGCTTGAAGGCACCGCGGGAGAGTCGCACGCGCTGTTCGTCGACCGGTTGCCCGGACCGGGGCGATACCTGCGTGACCCCGTTCGGCTCGTAGCCGAGCTTGTACGAAACGGTCAGCGACGGGGTGTTCCAGGCCGCAGCACTTGACTCTGCCCATTCGGCACCCAGAGTGTCGAAGGCGAACAGCAGCAGGGCCGCGCGCATCTCGGTGCCGACGCCCTTGCCTTGGGCGCGTCGGGTCAGCCAGGAACCGGAGTTCACAGTCCGGCGGTCCCCGAAGTTGAACGCGGCGAGGTCCTGCGCCCCGATCACCTCGTCGTCAAGGATGACGGCGAATTGGATCGTCCAGTTCTGCGGCGAGACCTGGCGGAGGCTCCACTGATATGTCGCGAGGTTCCGCGGCAGCTCCTCCGGAGACGCATCGGTCCATGGGAAGCCAAACGGCATGCGGTCCGAGTTGTGGATGCCATCAAGAGCAGCCTGCGCCAGGGCAGGGAGGTCCTGGTCCCGCACCGGACGCAACACCAGCCGTGGGGTTCGGAGTTCGAGTCCGAACAACGGCCACAGCTTCTCCAGTTCCATACCGGGACGCTACCTGCGCCGGTCACCGCAGCGAGGCGTGTTACGCGCCCGGCCGCTGAGTAGCGACCCTCGCATCTGTCCTCTCGCAGCGCCCGGTGATCGATCGTCTATCGGACGCGATGCATCTGGCTTATCCAGCTCTTAGTCTGGGTGTGTGCCCGTCTTCCTCGACCTCGATAACACGCTTGTCGATCGTGATGGGGCGTTCAGCGCCTGGGCACGCCAGGCCGTGCCGGCATTCGGCGGAACCGCTTCGGATATCGACTGGTTGCTTGAAGCGGACGACGGCGGTTACACGGCTCGCTTCGATCTGGCTCGGATGCTCATTGAGCGACTTCAGCCGCGCCGACCCGACGCCGACGCCGACGCCGACGCCGAGGCTCTAGTTTCGTCGATGCGGGCCGGGATCGTCGAGCACCTTGTCTGTTATCCGGGAGTCCTGGACAGGCTTGACAAGCTGACGTGTCTCGGCCAGTCCCTGGTGGTTGTCACCAACGGCGAATCACAGCAGCAGCGGATGAAACTGGCACGGACCGGCTTGGACGAGGTGATCTCGGGAGTGGCCATCTCCGGGGAGCTTGGCTTCAAAAAGCCCGATCCGCGCATCTTCGATGCCGCTTACTCGGTCTCAAACGGTGAGGGGTTCGCATGGATGGTCGGTGATCACCCCGCCGCGGACATCGCGGGCGCTCGGGCGCTTGGCTGGGCGACGGCATGGGTCAGCCACGGACGAGTTTGGGGAGAGCGGTGGGTGCCATCAGCGATGGCAAAGGAACCTGCCGATGTTCTGGCTCTGGTCCACCAATCAATCGTCGCAGCCAGCGGGGCCCATTGAGGGATCGGCTTACGAGACGTGTCGGGGCGACAGTTCACCCTTCTCCCTGGGAGGCCGCCCGCTGGCTCACCAAGTCAGTGAGCGAGCGTCCCGTGATCTTTGTCACGTCGGGCCCTTCGCTTCGCTGCCCGACGGAAGGCCTTGAGCACGGCGCCGCACACAACCGTCGCAACGATGCCAATGACCGTGCCGCCGGTCGACCCGCTTCCGTAGTTAGACCAAGGCAGCCCGAGAGCCCGTTGCAGTGCAGGGCCCAGCACGAGTAACGCTCCGGCCGGCACGACGACGATGAGCAAGGCGCGGCGGCCGCTCCAAGCAGGATGAAGCAGAACGACCACGGCGGCCGCGGCGACGACCGCGAAAGCACCGTAGATCCACGATGCGCCAGACATCCGCCAGCCGTCGTGCGCGAACCAATCTTGGACTCCTCGGATGGTCCGTGCCCAAGCATGCTGACCTCGGCCATGTGTCGACGAGATGACAGGCAACGGCCACCCAATGATCGCGAGAACTCCGGCGATTGCGCTCGCGATTCCGAGCACGACCACCCCAAACCGCGACCCGGTTCCGGGCTCGACGTCGAAGTCGGAGATGCGCACTCCAAGGAGGCTATAGGGCGAGCGCGGCGATCGTTCCTACCAGGCACCCGCCCGGTAGCGGATCCCCGGGCGGACGGCACCAGTTAGTCTCATGGCTGGCGCAAGGAGCTTTCGAAAACGTTCATCGCGCTGGGGGCGCTCTGCGACCGGGACGTAATGGTGCGCTCGTATTGTGTCGGGATGAGTCAGGTCAGCGCGCCCGTACCCCTTCCTCGTGCCCTCGTTGTGATGGTATGGGTGCTCGCCGCTCTGTTCAACGTGGTGCTCGTGAGCTTCTTCGCCTTGTACTCAGTAGCCAATGACTGGGCAGCAGAACGATCGGAAGCGACTGGGGCATTCGATCCGTCACAATTACTCCCGCATGACGCGGCGCTGTGGTTGAGTGCCCACGCGGCGATCGTTCTACTCGTGATGCTCGACGTCGTGGGTATCGCGCTGTTGCTGCGCTCGCGCCGGAGGCGCCTCACCCTGTCTCAGTAGCGGATCGGTCAACGGACCTGCCTGTGGCCGTTGTGACCAATCGCGCGGATGATGTGCGACGTGCTCTCGATTCGACCGCGATCCAGTGATGACTGCCATCTGATCGTGTTGTGGGTGCCGGACGCCGAGGCGCTGTACCTCTTCGCCGGCCCCCGCCTGCGATGGCCTCTGACTCTCGACCAGCTCACGATGGACGAACGGAGCCCTGAACGAACGGCATGGGTAGCCGTCGACGCGGGTCGGGAACCGATCGGCCAGTTCGAACTCACGGTGCACGACGGCCATGCTCACCTCGGACGGGTTCTGCTCGATCCCACCGTGCGAGGCCGAGGCTTGGCCCATGACTTGGTGCGGCTTGCCGTCGCCCGAGCACGTGCACTCGGTGCGACCTCGATTGGCCTCAACGTCGTGATGGGCAACCGCCCGGCCGTACGGACGTACGAACGCGCGGGCTTCGTCGAGACCAGTCGACAGGATGCTGTCGGGTCTCTCGCGATGACACTGAATTTGGAGACCCCTGTCCGCTAGCCGATCCGCTACCGAACGAGACGCCCCAGTTCTCCGCGGGACAGTCAGCGCTTGCGGCGAAGAAACATGGTGACTCCGACAGCGACGATCGCCACGATCACGAGGACGAACGCCCACAGAGGAATCGTGGCGCCCGTCTTCGGACTGACAGCAGCGAGCATGGCGACCGCGGTGGCGACGAGTGCGTTCATTTGCTGAGACTAGAGGGCGACCGCGGTCTCGTAAGCCGGTCGTCCACCGGTACATGGCTGGCGGCGACAACCACGACAACTTGCCCGTGCCCTGCTTGACCTGGGGATTCCCGTATAGGTGTCCCGCGAAAATGCCCGGTGAAGGGGCGCTAAACGCTACATCGTTGACGCACCCGAGCAAGGGTGCGGCACTTCCAGTCGGTGAAGTCAGCGCGAGGGACCAGATCGCTGCGCGTTCCGCTCGAGCACGTCCCCGCAGAACGCCGTGTCCACCCCGACAGCAACTTAGCGCGCACGGCACGCTGCTCCTGACTCGCCGGGAGACGACCCCCGACCGAGGCAGCACCGAGGAACGCGCTCCGGCGACAGGTTGTACGCGGAGGAAACAAGTTGTTCTCGCCGCGACGAACTCCCCTACTGCGGCATGTCCACGAACCGCGAGAACATCCCGTGGAACGCCACGGTGATGGTGTCCGTCGGCCCGTTACGGTGCTTCGCCACGATCAGGTCCGCCTCCCCCTGACGCGGGTTGTCCTTCTCGTACGCAGACTCACGGTGCAGCAGGATGACCATGTCGGCGTCCTGCTCGATCGACCCGGACTCACGCAGGTCGGAGATCATCGGCTTCTTGTCGGCACGCTGCTCGGGTCCACGGTTCAGCTGGGACAGCGCGATGACGGGCACCTGCAGCTCCTTCGCCATGAGCTTGAGCGCACGCGAGAACTCCGAGACCTCTTGCTGGCGGCTCTCGACCTTCTTGCCCGAGGTCATCAGCTGCAGGTAGTCGATGACGACGAGCTTCAGGTTGTGCTGCTGCTTGAGTCGACGGCACTTGGCGCGGATCTCGACCAGAGTCATGTTGGGCGAGTCGTCGATGAAGAACGGGGCGTCATTGATGCGCCCGCGGGTCTGCGCGATGGTGGTCCAGTCGCGGGCGTCGACGGTGCCCTTGCGCATGTTCTGCAGGGGGACGCTGGACTCGGCGGACAGCAGGCGCATGGCGATCTCGGCGCGCCCCATCTCGAGCGAGAAGAACGCGGCGGTCTGGTTGTGCTTGAGCGCAGCCGAGCGGCACAGGTCGAGCGCCAGGGTCGACTTGCCCAGTGCGGGTCGTGCGGCGACGATGATCAGCTGTCCGGGGTGGAAGCCGTTGGTCAGGGCGTCCATCTGGGCGAAGCCGGTGGGGACGCCGGTCATCTGGCCGTCGCGGCCCTTGGCGGCTTCGATCTCGTCGATGGCGGTGCCGATGGCTTCGGTGAGGGGGACGTAGTCCTCGGTCTGCACGCCGCCGGCGACGTTGTAGACCTCGGCCTGGGCGCTGTTGACCAGGTCGGTGACCTCGCCTTCGCTGGCGTAGCCCATCTGGACGATGCGGGTGCCGGCTTCGACCAGGCGGCGCAGCACGGCCTTCTCGGCGACGATGGCGGCGTAGTATCCGGCGTTCGCTGCGGTCGGCACCATGCTGGTCAGGCTGTGCAGGTACTCGGCACCGCCACCACGGGACAGCAGGCCAGTCTTCGTCAGCTCGTCGGTGACGGCGATGACGTCGGTCGGCTCACCGTGGGAGTACAGCGACAGGATCGCGTCGAAGATGACCTCGTGCTTGGGGATGTAGAAGTCGACACCGCGGGCGGTCTCGATGACGTCGGCGACGGCGTCCTTCGACAGCATCATGCCGCCGATGGTCGACTGCTCCGCGAGCATGTCGTGCGGGGGAGTGCGGTCGTTGTTCCGCTCGGCGTACTCCCGGGGGGCCGGGTCCAGATGCGCGATCGACACACGTGCTCCTCAGTGTTTGGCGGTGCTGGCGGACGGCTCACTGAACCGCTCCCCACCGAGCAGTTCTACCCCGGGCGACCGACATCCCCGAGTCGCTGGCTCAAGCTACGGGTACGGAGTTATCCCCAGCAAACGGCCCTGTGGACAACTCTGTGGAGAGACCGTGGAACACGCCGGGCTCTTGTGTGGAGGGTTGTGCACTCAGCTGTGGACAACTCCCCTGGGGAACACACTTTCGACTGTTGACCAGGGCTTTCCTGTTCCACACCATGTGTGGAGAACTCGGCTTCAAGTGGGAGTCGAAGGTTCCCGTTCACTGCCCCCACTGTGCAGAACCGACTTGACAAACGGGCGCATCGTCCCGTTCCACTCGGCTGGCTCCCAGGTGGGCAGAGCGGGGCAGGACGTAACCAGCCAACCGTGTTTCGGGTGCCGGACCTGCTCAGCCGGCACGCGCCTCCAGGACGTCACCGACACCCGCCGACACGCCGCCATCCGCAGAAGACACGGCAGCAGAAGACACCGCGACGGACGGCTCCGCGACGGACGGCCCGGCGGCAGACGGCACGGCGACCGACCCGGTCCGGGTCGCCGCCGTGACCATCGGCACCTGCACGGTCGAGGCGATGCCCGTCCCGAGGTGCACGAGCGCCGTGCCGGGCTGCACCCGCGACGAGATCGACGACCGCGAGATCCGCACGCCCACCAGGTCACCGGCGAGCGTGTCCTGCGGGGACAGCAGCGCCCCACGGCGGTTCTTCTTCGCGTCCACCTGCCACCCGCCGAACCCGGCGGCCAGCCCGGTCGTGTTGCCGCCGAGCACCAGACCCTGCCCGTTGTCGGCCAGCCCGCGCACGAAGGTGCGGAGCTCGGCCTTCGCGGAGCAGTCGATGAGCAGCTCGCCGTCGTCGACGACGAGGACGACCCCGGGTCGGCCGAGCAGGTCCTCGACGTCCGACGCCGAGACGTCGTCGCCCGTGACGGTCGCCAGGACGCCGGGCAGACCGGCCAGGTCGCGCACGGCTCCTGGCCGCGGGGCGAACACAACGATCGGCGTCCCACCGGCCAGCAGCGAGCGCGCCATCGCGGCGACCATCGTCGAACGCCCGGCCCGCGAGGGGCCGGCCACGATGAAGGTGCCGCCGCCCTCGCGCAGGTCCACGGTCTGCAGCGACATGTCGTCCCCACCGATGCCGGTGACCGCGACCATCGGCGCCGGTGCGGGCGCCCCGTCGAGCTCGAGCGCGCCGTCGAGGTCCAGGTCCTTCGGCAGCGCGTCGACGCGGAACGGCCTGATGCGGGGGAGTCCGAGCGTCTCCTCGTCGGCCTTGACCCGCCGCGCAAGCGCCTGGACGGCCGCGGTCTGCCCCTGGCCCGACACGTCCTCACCCAGGGTCGCGAACTGCAGCTCGGTCCCGCTGTCGGCACGGAACCCGCGCCCCGGTGGGATGGTCGCCGGCAGCTGCCGGTGGTTGATCCCGCCGAGCGAGTAGTCCAGTCGGTCGGTCAGGCGCATCACGATCTTGTCGTCCGTCAGCGTCGACATCCGCGACGTCAGCAACGTGCGGTCGCCGGAGATGACGACGTGGATGCCCGCCCCGGTGCCGTCGCGCAGCAACGACTGGATCGCCTCGGTGAGGGACCCGCCGTCGACCTCGCCGAGCGTCGTGGTGAAGTTCTCCCACCGGTCGACCAGGACCAGCACGTGCGGAAGGCGGTCCGCCTCGGCGGCCAGCATCCGCTGCTCGGTGATGTTCGCGGCCCCGGCCGCGGCGATCACGTCGTGTCGTCGCGCCATCTCGCGGGTCAGGCGTTCGATCAGCCTGGAGGCGCGCTCCACCTGGGTGCGCTGGGCGACGGCCCCGCAGTGGGGCAGGGACTGCAACGACGCCAGGGCGCCGTTGCCGCAGTCGACGACGTACAGGTGCAGGTCGCTGGAGGCGATCGACCCGGCCGCGGAGGCGGCGAGGGTGCGGAGCGCCTGGGACCGGCCGGATCCCGGGGCACCGACGACGTAGAGGTGGCCGAAGCGCTCGAGGTCGACCGTCGCGGCACGCTGCTGCTGGGTGTCGGGCAGGTCCTCCAGGCCCCAGGCGAAGGTCAGACCCGAACCCCCGACGGAGGTTTCACTGACGTCAGCATGAGCAGAAGGGCCGGATGAGGAGCCGCCGACGGTCGCCGAGGCCACCGCGGACAGGGGGAGCAGCTCGGGCAACGGCGGCAGCCACGGCGAGTGCAGCGGACCGATGCCCATCTGCTCGCGGGCGTCCCGCATCGCCCCGACCAGGAC
Source organism: Curtobacterium sp. APC 4022 (assembly GCF_030407555.1). Lineage (NCBI taxonomy): Bacteria > Bacillati > Actinomycetota > Actinomycetes > Micrococcales > Microbacteriaceae > Curtobacterium > Curtobacterium sp. APC 4022. Next base: position 41,501 of record NZ_JASDDD010000018.1, on the reverse strand, counting down.
GGACAGGTCGGTCGCTGCCGAACCCGGACCGGACTTCGACGGGCGCTCGGGCGGCGACATCGCGAAGTCCCGCCACTCCAGCACCCGGACGAACGGCAGGACCGCACTCGCGTCCGCTTCACCGGCCCACCGACCGCCGACGCGGGCGGACTGGAACGGCACGACCGACGAGTGCCCCAGTCGGGCGTATGCCCGTCCGGGCACGCTCTTCGGGATACGTGCCGCATCAGCCACGTCGATGACGTCGGTGCTCTCGCCGCCGTCCGTCATGCGGAGGGCGACACGCAGGTTCGTGTTCGCGCGGATGTCCGGACCGACCACACCGCCGGGGCGCTGGGTGGCCAGGATCAGGTGCACGCCGAGGGACCGACCGCGCTGGGCGATGCCGATCAACCCGGCGACGAAGTCGGGCAGCTCGGTGACCATGGCCGCGAACTCGTCGATCACCAGGACCAGTCGGGGCATCTGCTCGCCGGACCCACCGCGGGCCAGGTGGGCCTCGTGGTCCTCGATGTCCTTCGCCCCGGACGCGGCCAGGATGTGCTCGCGCCGGGTCAGTTCGGCGCGGAGCGACCGCAGGGCCCGCTCGACCAGGTGCTGGTCCAGGTCCGTGACCAGGCCGACGGTGTGCGGCAGGTCGGAGGCGACGCTGAAGGCCGCACCGCCCTTGTAGTCGACGAGCACGAAGGTCATTCGGTCCGGACGGTTCGCCGCCGCCAGCGAGGCCACCAGGGTCTGCAGGAACTCGGACTTGCCCGACCCGGTGGTGCCGGCGACGAGCCCGTGGGGGCCGTCCCGCACCAGGTCGAGCGCGAACGGCCCGTCGATGCCGACCCCCACGACCGCCGAGGTTGTGGGGGAGCCGGACCGCCAGCGCGAGGCCATCACGGAACCGCTCGGCTGCGGCAGGTCGAGCACGTCGAGCAGCCGGGCGCTGTCCGGTACCAGGCCGTCGCCGTCCGAGCCGGAGGTGTCGCGGAGCGGCGAGAGCGCACGGGCGACCTCGTCGAACCAGTCGTCCTCGATGCGGTCGGCCAGCACCAGGTCGACCGGCGCGGACATCTGGCGGCGGAGGACCAGCTGCGTCGGCGAGCGGTGCAGCACGGTGGCGACGCACTCCTCGGGCAGCTGCCACTCCTCTTCGTCGATGCAGATCAGCCGGATGCCCAGGGCCGGTCCGTCACGGAGCAGTCCGACCACACCGGGCATCGCACGGAGTCGGCGTGCACCGTCGAGCACGACGACGATCTCGGGCGAGAACCGACGCCGGCTGTTGACGTTCTTCTGTCGTTCGGCCCGACGCTCGGCCAGGATCTGCGTCAGCTCGGCCAGGCGGCGGCCGATGGTCTCGGCGTCCGACCCGACCAGGGCCAGCGCCTCCTGCCCGTCCGTCGGTCGCACGTGGGGGAGCCACACGGTCCACGCCCAGTCCGGCACGGCGGACTGCGCGGTCAGCACGACGAACTGCACCTCGCGCGGGGACTGCGTGACGGCGAGCTGGCCGAGCAGCCAGCGGCCGATCGAGCGGGGCCAGGTGCCGGGTCCGGCGATGCCGACGACGCCGACCTCGGCGAGCGGCACCGTCACGGGCACACCCCGGGTCCAGCGGGGTTCCTGGTCCAGGCGGTCCTGGTCGCGGTCGTCCTCGACGGTGACGGTGGAGGGCAGGTCCCCGATGCCGACCCGCACGTGCAGGTGGTCGGCGTCCGTCGGTCGGCGCTCCCACAGGCGCCGGGTCGGGGTCGTCGCGGTGATCCGCAGTGCGGCGGCGTCGAGGGAGTCCTCGCGGCGCTGGTCCCGCTCGGCCAGGACGGCTCCGGCCACGGCGTCCTCGATCGCCCGCACTCGGTCGGCGTGGTCGGCGAGGGCCTTGCGGTGGCTCTTCTTGCCGGTCTTCCGTGCGGTGATCGTCTGCCCGATCACCATGATCGGCGTCATGAACGCGAACAGCAGGTAGAACGGCGAGTGGAACACGGTCGCCATCACGATGCCGAACATCGCCGGCACGAACACCATGATCCACGGCAGAGCGGACCGCTGCGGCGGCACGGGCGGCTTCGGGATCCGGAACGACGTCGGACGCAGGGGCGGCAGCAGGCGGGGCGGCCGGTTGAAGTCGAGCTGGCCGGAGTCCGGCGGACGCAGCAGCATCCGGTCGACCACGGCGACCGGGCGGACGGTCAGCGCCGTCTCGGCAACCCGGAGGACCGCGCCCGGCTCCCACGCGGTCCACTCGTCGCCGACGTGCTCGCCGTCGACGGTGACCTCGGGCAGCGCGGACGGGTCGGTGTCGGGGTGGCCGGCGGCGGTGTCGACCGCCCCGGGCAGCAGCGCACCCGGCGGCAGGGACTCGAAGGACAGGGCTCCCGGAGCCGGGGCAACGGGCGGCAGCGCACCCGGCAGGGCGGCAGCGGGATCGCCGGACGTGCCGACGCCCTCCTGAGCGTCCCCGACGACCGCCGGGTCCGGCGACGACTCGGGTACGAAGGCCGGGGCGAGGCGGACGGTGACGGTCCCGTCGAAGGCGATCCGTGCCTCCAGGCCGGGCAGCCCCGCCGTCTCGGAACCGGTGAGCGTCTCGCTGTCCGGGGTGAACGCCAGGCGCACGGTCCCGACGCCGACCCGGACGCACCGGCCCGCGCCGACGCCACCGGCGACGAGCAGGTCGACCAGGCCCTGTCCGGCACCGGTGTCGGCATCGGCGCCGATGTGCAGGACAGCGCCGTCTACCAGGCCGCTGTCGGCGAAGCGCACGTCGGCGTCACCGGCCTCGGCGGGCAGGGGTGTCCCGCCGGTCCGACGCGACAACGCGTCGACGACGGAGCGCATGGTGGCGGATCCGGGTGCGTCGATGAGGACGTCCGAGCGCACGCCCGTGACGTCGTCGACGACGGTGACGACGACCTGCATCAGGCGCCGGCCGTCTGTGCCGGAGCGGTCTCGATCGGCGCTGCGGTCGGGGCGGCCTCGTCGACGACCGGCTCGGACAGCCCCAGGTCCATCCACCGGACCGACCCGAGTTCCGCCGAGGTCGAGGTACCGTCACGACGGCACTCGAGCGTCCAGCGCGCGAGCGGGCTCGGCTGCAGCGCGATGACGGCCCAGCGGCCGCTCGGCCGCTCGAGCAGCCGGACCAGTTCACGGCCGTCTGCGCCGCCCGGCAGGCTCTGGACGACCAGGAGGCCCGGGGTCGCGTCCGCCGCGACGGTCGCCACCGCCTCGGCCACCGACACGGAGGCCACGGTCCCGAACTCGTCGCCACGGATGCCGACCGTCAGCACCGGGGTCGTGCGCGACCACGGGTCGGTGCGGACCTGGTCGACGACCCGGCGGGCGATGGCGGTGCGGGCGGCACGGTCCCCACCCAGGGCGACGACCCCGCCGACCGCGGCCAGGTCGACCAGGACACTGCCGTCCTGGTCGGTGCCGAGACCGACGACCGTCGCGAACCGGACCGAGGCGTCCTCGGTCAGCGCGACGGCCTGCAGCGCCTGCATCGGTGCCGACCACGAGTGCCCGTCCGGGGTCGCGGTCCACGGCTCCGGCGGGGCGACGGTGGGGGCGGTCAGGTCGAGCCGCACGGTCGGGCCGATCGACGCCCGGACGAAGCCGGGGAACACGACGCCGGCCGTCCGGCACGAGGCCTCGACGCTCCGGAGCACGCGGTCGAGCGCCCATGCGGTGGCGTCGTCACGGCGGACCCGGTCGGCCCAGGCGATGGCGTCCGTCGCCCTCCGGCGGCGGAGCGCGACGATCACCGGCACCACGAAGGCCAGGGTCGCGACGAACAGCAGGGCCGCGCAGGTGAGCACCAGGTGGGACGCCGGGTGCAGGAAGTCCCAGCTCACGCCGTGCCACCGATCTCGGCCAGACGGAGCTCGAGCGGGGTCGGTTCGGCGTCGGGGACGTCGGTCCAGCGGAACGTGGTCATCATCGCGTCGAACAGCATCACCAGGGCGTCGGTGATCCGCTCGTCGGTACCGATGTCTGGGGTTTCGGCACCGGGCCCGGTCGGGTCCTGGTCCCTCGGGGCGCTGATCGCCGAGAACGACATCACCACCCAGCGGCCCGGACGGTGCGGCACCGGGATCGTGTAGACCACCTGACGGTCGTCGACCGCGGGCAGCTCGCCCGCCACCTCGTCCGGCACGGCCCGGCGGAGCTGCGTCTCGGTGCGGGCCGCGATGCCGCCGTCGACCTGGCGGAGGCCCGGGTCCTGCTGGTCGTGCCGGTCCGGCAGGGCGTCGGCGAGCAGCTCGGCGATGACCTCCTCCGGCGCCTGGTCGGACTCGTCGTCGACCTCGCTCTCGATGATCGACACCGGCGGCGTGAACCCATCGACGGGCTGCACCGGCAGGTAGACCGCGGTCGCGCCGTTGTCGCCCGCCTCGACGACGGTCGACATCAGGCGCTTCTGCATCTCCTGGCGGAGCGGTTCGGCACGGTCGCGCGGCAGCGAGTCCGGCAGTGCGCGGGCGATGACCTCGCGGACCGTGGCGGCGAGGACCTGCCGGTCCTCCTCACGCGCGGGCAGGCGGGCCCATCCCGGCGGGACGACCATCAGGAACGACGAGATCGGGGCGGTCATGCGGACACCTCGTTCCGGACGCGGCCGACCAGGGCGACGACCTCGGGAGCGAAGACCGGCACGACGTCGAGCTCCCGCGTCCGCCACAGCACCCGGGTGTCCACACCGTCCTGCCGTCGGACGGCGCACACCGTGGCCCAGATCACACCCTCGTCGTCCACGTCGAAGCGCGTCACGACCGGGCCCTCGCCGCCGACGTCCTCGGGCAGCTCGTCGACCGCCGGGGGATCCGACGGAGCGCCACCGGTCGCGCCGGCCAGCTCGAGCAGGTCCGGGCCGGACTCGTCCGCCACCCCGACCGAGACGATCACCGGCAGCGGCCACCGGTTCGGCACGGTCAGGGCCGCGACCAGACGCTCGTCGCCGTCGAGCGAGGCGCGGAACTCCAGCAGGGTGTCGACGGCGTGTTCCGGGTCCACCGACGGACCGTCAGCGAACAGCCGGTCGGGACCCTGCGCCTCCCGGTCGATGTCCGCGACCGCGTCGAACAGCGCCAGCACGTCGGCCCGCCAGGCGGGCGTCAGCTCGTCGGCGCCGGGGACCACCAGCCACTCCGGGGCGTCGACGTCGATCGTCGAGGTCAGGACGGGTACAGCGCTCATGGATTGGCTCTCAGATCGTGATCGGGTGCTTGAACTCGCCGTAGGACTCGGTCCACGGGCGCTGCTGGTCGTTGCCGATCATGGTGGGGTTGATGACGAGGCCGGTGATCGACCACGCCTTGCCCTGCGCACTCATGCCGCCGTTGACCCAGGTGTGCCACTTCGGCGCCGATGACCCGACGCCGGCGAAGCCGCGCGCACCCAGCCACTTGTCGATGTCCGCGCGGTTCAGCTGCCCGTCGATGCCGGCCAGACGTTCCGCCCACCCATCGAAGCCCCTCTTCGTGAACAGATCGGAACCGAACTGTTTCGAGATGGTGCTCCAGTCGTTCTTCGCGGTGGTACCGACCTGGCGCAGGTTCCACCAGTTCGGGTTGTCCGGGAACTTGCTCGTGAAGGCCCCGATGGCCCGGTCGACGTCCTTCATGTTCGCGGCGATCAGGTCATCGGCGCCGCGGACGAGCCCCGCTTCCTTCGCGATCTGCGTCTCGGCGGACTTGATGCCGCCCTGCAGCGCACCCTTCTGCTCGACCAGGGGCTCGAGGTTCCGCCGGAGCTGGTCGGAGATGGTCTTCGCCGCGCCGAGGCCCTTCGTCCCGACGTCCCGGAGCGCGTTCTGGGTGAAGCCGGACATCGCACCGTCGACGTGCTGCACGGCTCCGGTCTTGCCGCCGATCTGGGTCTTCAGGCTGTTGATCCGCTGGATCGCGTCGGATCGGAACTCCTTGAGGGGCGCCAGACGCTCGCCGAGCTTGGCGGTCATCGAGGTCTTGCCGGCCGAGAGCCCGCTCTTCACGGCGACCGACGTGGCCTTCGTGATGCCCGACCCGATCCCCAGCGTGGCGACACCGACGACGGCCATGACCAGGTCGAAGACGTTGCCCTCGCCCAGTGCGACGAGCCCGAGCTGGGCGACCAGCCCCACACCGGCGGCGACCGCACCCATGATCGCCAGGACGCCGACGCCCGGGATCAGGATCGCCAGCGCCGCCAGGGCGATGCCGATGTAGGTGAAGATCTTGACGATCAGCTTGAGCAGCTTCGAGAAGAACGCCTTGATCTTGTCGCCGAGCGTGTCGTGCAGTCCGTCATGCCACGACGCCCGGATCGTCGCGGCGGCAGCCTTGCCTGCGGCAGTGATGCCGTCGAGCGCCCGGTGCAGTCGGGCCTTCGCCGCGTCGGCGTCCCCCTGGGCGGCGGACGACGCCCGGCCCTTGGCGCTGACGGCGTCCTGCTCCTCGGTCGTCATCGGCGGGGCGTCCTGCGCGCGGTCCTTCGACGGGTCGGGCATCGACGCGGCACGGGTCCCGGCGGCGTCGGCCTCCTCGGCGTCCTGCAGAGCACCGGCGCTCTCGTCGAGGGCGTGCTGCAGTTCGGGCAGGTACGCCGTCAGGGCGTCCCTGATGGCGTCGTATCGGCCGGACATCTTCGTCAGCGAGGCGGCGACCTCCTTGCTCTTCTTCCGCACGGCGTCGGCCGTCGCGCCCTTGAACTGCGCGTCGTCGCCGTCACCGATGCGCCGGAGCACGTCGGCTTCCGAGGTGATCTCCTCGGCGATGGTCTTGTAGTACGTGACCAGTTCCTGCACCACGGGGACGTCGGCCACGACCGGGTCGGACGACTGGTCGAGCAGGGCCCAGTTCCCACCGCGGGCCGGCATCAGGCACCACCGTCGGTCGGGTGGGACTCGGTGGTGAGCTTCTCGGAGAGGTCGTGCTCGAGGTCGGTGAAGTTCTCGGTCGCCTTCTGCATCTTCTCGTGCAGGTCCTTGACGGCGCCCTTCATCTTGTTGCGGTGGATCTTCCAGTCGCCGGAGAAGTCGTGCATCGCCTTCTGCACGTCGTGCTGGCCGTAGACGTCGCTGAGCGCCCGGTCGTCGGACTTCTGGTGCTCGAGTTCGTCGGAGATGTGCTGCAGCTTGGTGGCCGAGTCCTCGAGGACGGCCGAGGTGATGATGAGGTCTGCCATGGTGCTCCCGATCAGTCGTGCCGGAGGTGAACGGGTCGGGGCCCCACCGAACGGCGGGGCCCCGGTCCGGAAGCGGACTACTTGATCGCGTTCGCCAGCTCGGAGTCCGTCTGCTGCAGGGCCTCGGCGGCCTTGTTGAGGTACGTGGACATGCCCTCGAGACCCTCGATGGTCTTCGTGGCACCGTCGTTGAACTCCTGGTACGAGTTGCCGAACGCGACGGAGGACTGGTCGGTCACGTAGCCGCCCGAGATGAGCGAGTCGACCAGCGACTTCAGCTCGCGGAGCTTCGAGGTGATGTCCTGCTCGCCGTTGACCAGACGGGTCGCGGCATCCTGCATCTCGCCGTAGGTGACGTTCAAGTTGGGCATTGCGTGCTCCTGTCAGTCGCATCGCACCCGGTCTCGCTCGGTCGGGTGCGCCCCCCGGATGAGGGACTGCCGAGAGGTTATTCCGGGTCGGTACGACCCGGCGGGGTACGTTTCCGCACCACCGTGCGATCGGCTGCTACACACCGATGTGCACATTCCAGCATGCCGGTCCGGCCCGCCTGGAGGATCGGGGGCGCGTCCGCAACGCCCGTCGCGCAGAATTGTCATGTCACCCGACAAACAATCTTCTCGCGTCCGGCGTGTCGCCCTGGTACGAAAAGCGCGCGGGTCCTCCCAACGGAGGACCCGCGCCCGGCTCAGAACCCGTGCGTGAGGGTCTTCGCCGCCTCGTTGTACCCGGGCAGACGCTGCTGGTCGGTGCCGAAGCCGGTCGGCTTGAGGCCCTGGCCGTACACGATCGTGTTGCCCCAGCTCGCGATCACCCGGCCGCCGGAGGCCCACTTGTGCCAGGCGGGCGTCGTCGCGATCTCGACGCCGTACTTCGACCACATCTCCTTCTGCATGGCCGCCATCTCGTGGTGACGGTCGACGCTGAACAGCCGCTCGGCACGCCAGTCGCCGCGCTTGAACACGTCGGCGATCTTCACCTTGTCCTCGGCCCAGAGCGTCTTGTTCGGGTGCCACCAGTTCGGCTTCTCGCGGAACTTGCCGATGCTGGTCAGGCTCTTCGCGTTGCCCAGCGCCTTCTGGGTCTCCGCGATCTCCTTCTGCACCGCACGCAGTGACGCCAGCCGCTCGGGGAAGCCCTTCGCGCCGTACCGCGGGTTGAACGCCCGCTCGAGCGCCGCAGACCGCGCCGTGCCGAGCTTCTCGAGCGAGGCGGTCGCGTTCTTCTGGAACCCCACCGAGCTCTTCGCGATGCCCGCGGTCTTCATCGTCGACACGGCCTTCGTCAGCGCACCACCGGCACCGACGAGCACGAGTCCGACGGCCGAGGTGATGACGTCCAGCCACGAGCCCTCACCCATGCCCGCCAGGGTGATGTTCGCCACGAGGACCACCGAGGCCGCGACCGCCGCCATGAACGTGAACATCCCGACGCCCGGGATGAGGATCGCCAGGGCAGCCAGCGCGATGCCGATGTACGTGAAGATCTTGACCAGGATCTTCAGCAGCTTCGAGAAGAACGCCTTGATCTTGTCGCCGAGGGTGTCGTGCAGCCCGTCGTCCCAGGCCGCCCGGATCGTCGTCGCGGCGGCCTTGCCGGCGCCGTTCAGCGCGTCGACCGATCGACGCAGGCGGGCGGTCGCGGCATCAGCGTCGGCCTTCGCACCCTCCACCGCCCGGTGCTTCGCGTCGATCTGCCCCTGCTCGTCGCTCGTGATCGCCGGTGCGTCCGAGGCCCGGTTCTGCGACGGGTCGGGCATCGAGCCAGCCCGACTGCCGGAGGCCTGGGCGTTCTCGGCGTCCTGCAGCGCGGCGGCGGACTCGGCGAGCCCCCGCTCGAGCTCCGGCAGGTACCCCTTCAGCGCGTCCCGGATCGCGTCGTAGCGTCCGGAGAGCTTCGTGAGGGAACCGGCCACCTCGCCGCTCTTCTTGCGGACCGCGTCGGCCGTCGCGCCCTTGAACTGGCTGTCGTCGCCGTCGCCGATGCTCTTGAGGACAGCTGCCTCGGAGGTGATCTCCTGCGCCATGGTCGAGTAGTAGGTCACGAGCTCCTGCACGACGGAGACGTCGGCCACCATCGGGTCCGACGCTTCGCCGACGAGGGCCCAGTTGCCACCACGGGCGGGCATCAGGCGGCCCCACCGTCGGTCGGCTGCGACTCGGTCGTCAGCTTCTCGGTCAGGTCGTGCTCGAGGTCGGTGAAGTTCTCGGTCGCCTTCTGCATCTTCTCGTGCAGGTCCTTGACGGCGCCCTTCATCTTGTTCCGGTGGATCTTCCAGTCGCCGGAGAAGTCGTGCATCGCCTTCTGCACGTCGTGCTGGCCGTACACATCGGTCAGGGCGCGGTCGTCCGACTTCTGGTGCTCGAGCTCGTCCGAGATGTGCTGCAACTTGGTGGTTGAGTCCTCGAGGACGGCTCTGGTGATGATGAGGTCTGCCATGGGTGCTCCCGATCGATGCCCGTGCCGGTGGAGGTGGACCGGGCGGCCCGTCGTCGGGCCGCCCGGTGTCCCGCGCTACTTGATGGCGTTGGCGAGCTCGGTGTCGGTCTGCTGCAGGGCCTCGGCGGCCTTGTTCAGGTACATCGACATGCCCTCGAGACCCTCGATGGTCTTCGTGGCACCGTCGTTGAACTCCTGGTACGAGTTGCCGAACGCGACCGAGGACTGGTCCGTGACGTACCCGCCGGAGATGAGCGAGTCGACGAGCGACTTCAGCTCACGGAGCTTCGAGGTGATGTCCTGCTCGCCGTTGACCAGGCGGGTGGCGGCATCCTGCATCTCGCCGTAGGTGACGTTCAAGTTGGGCATGTGGTGCTCCTGATCTCGATTTTCGTTCACCCCCGGTACTGGAGGCCTCGACGAACGTACCGAGCGGTCGACCCCCGGACGAGGGCCTTCAACTCCTGTTCACCGAGCGTTCGTCAGGAATGCGTTCCGTGACCCGCACCACGCGCCGGGGAACGCAGAAGGGCGGGCCTCCCACTGGGGGAGACCCGCCCTTCCGGCGGTGCTGGTGCTGCCGGAGCAGCGACCGGACTACTTCGCGGCGACGACCTTCAGCGAGATGGTCGCGACGATGTCCTCGCGCAGACGCACGGTGGCCTCGTGGTCACCGACGGTCTTGATGGTCGCGGGGACCTCGACCTTGCGCTTGTCGAGCGAGCCGACGCCCTGCGCCTGGACGGCGTCAGCGACGTCACCCGGGCGGACGGAGCCGAAGAGACGACCGTCCTTGCCGGCCTTGACCGACAGCTGGATGGTGGCGTTCTCGAGCTTCATCTTGAGGTCCTGTGCCTCTTCGATGGTGGCGAGCTCGCGTGCGGTGCGAGCAGCACGGATCGACTCGATCTGCTTCTCGCCGCCCTTCGACCACGACACGGCGAAGCCCTGCGGGATCAGGTAGTTGCGGGCGTAGCCGTTCTTGACGTCGACGACGTCACCGGCGGAACCGAGGCCAGAGACCTCGTGGGTGAGGATGAGCTTCGACATTCGTCGACCTCCGATCAGCGGCCGGAGCCGGCGTAGGGGAGGAGCGCCATCTCACGGGCGTTCTTCACGGCACGGGCGATGAGGCGCTGCTCCTGGACGGAGACGCCGGTGATGCGACGGGCGCGGATCTTGCCACGCTCCGAGATGAACTTGCGAAGGGTCGCAACGTCCTTGTAGTCGATGACGCCGACCTTGATCGCCTTCGCGGGAGCGGCGTTCTTGCCGCCCTTACCGCGAGGCTTCCGGCGGTCGCCGGTGCTCTTTCCAGCCATTGTGTGTCCTTAGAGAAGAAGAAGTTGTGTCGTCAGACCGCTGAGGATCAGAACGGGGTCTCGTCGTCGTAGGTGCCGCCGGGGGTGGACCACACGTCGTTCGACTGTGCGTTCCCGCCACCCTGCTGACCACCCTGCGGCGACCACGGGGCGTCGGACTGACCGCCACCGTTGCCACCGGACGCGCCACCGTTGTAGCCGCCGTTGCCACCGCCGGAGGAGTTGCCCCCACCGACCTGGCCACGGCCACCACCGGCGCCACCACCACTGCCACCCGGTGCACGGGTGATCTGGGCGGTCGCGTACCGCAGCGAGGGGCCGATCTCGTCGACCTCGAGCTCGATGCTCGTTCGCTGCTGACCCTCACGGTCCTGGTAGGAACGCTGACGGAGACGACCCTGCGCGATGACGCGCGAGCCCTTCGTCAGCGACCCCGCCACGTGCTCGGCGAACTCGCGCCACACACTCGCACGGAGGAACAGCGCGTCGCCGTCCTTCCACTCGTTCGCCTGACGGTCGAACGTGCGAGGAGTCGACGCGATGGTGAAGTTCGCCACGGCGAGCCCGTTCTGCGTGTACCGCAGCTCCGGGTCCGCGGTGAGGTTGCCCACCACCGTGATGACGGTTTCGCCGGCCACGGGCTACTCGGCGCTCGCGGTCGTGGCGGCCGAGGCCGACGCGTTGGCGGCCTTGCGGGCGGCACGGGCTTCGTCGCGCTGCTTCTGCGCGGCGACCTGGGCCATGCCCTCTTCGGCGCGGAGGACCTTGGTGCGCAGGACGGCCTCGGAGAGACCGAGCTGGCGGTCCAGCTCCTTGGCGGAGTCGGCGGACGACGTGAAGTTCACGACGGCGTAGATGCCCTCGGTCTTCTTCGCGATCTCGTAAGCGAGCCGGCGACGGCCCCAGACGTCCACGTTGTCGACGGTGCCACCGTCGTTGCGGATGACCGCGAGGAACTTGTCCAGGCTGGGAGCGACGGTGCGCTCATCGATCTCGGGGTCGAGGATCGCCATCAGTTCGTACTGGTGCATGCGGAACCCACCTCCTCTGGTCTCAGCGGCCCCGGGCAGTTCCCGGGACAGGAGGGTTGATGCATGTGCCCCGGCACGCAGAAGGCGCGCGAGACAACCTGCCCATCGTAGCGGACGGCCTGGAGGCGCGCCACCGTCGAGCGGATCAGCCCTCGTCGCGGGACGCCCACCAGGCGCGGAGTCGCGCTTCGGCGTCCTCGGGCCCGAGCGGGCCCTCGTCCATCCGCGCCTCGAGGAGGAAGCGGTACGCGTCGCCGACGGCGCGCCCCGGCGGGATGTCGAGGATCCGCATGATGTCGTCCCCGGAGAGGTCGGGACGCATGGAGTCGAGTTCTTCCTGCTCCGCGAGGACGGCGATCCGGGCCTCCAGGTCGTCGTACGCGAACCCGAGCCGGTCCGCCTTCCGACGGTTCCGGGTGGTGACGTCCGAGCGGGTGAGCTCGTGCAGCCGCTCGAGCTGGTCGCCGGCGTCACGGACGTAGCGGCGGACGGCCGCGTCGGTCCAGGCGCCCTCGGTGTAGCCGAAGAACCGCAGGTGCAGCTCGATCAGCCGCGAGACCGAGGCGATCGTGTCGTTGTCGAAGCGCAGGGCCCGCAGCCGCTTCTTCGCCAGCTTCGAGCCGACCAGGTCGTGGTGGTGGAAGCTGACGGCGCCGCCCGGCTCGAGCTTCCGGGTCGCCGGCTTGCCGATGTCGTGCAGCAGTGCGGCCAGGCGCAGGACGGTGTCGGGGGCCTCGCCGGGGTGCCGCTCGGCCTCGTACCCGATCGCCTGGGTCAGGACGGTGAGCGAGTGCTCGTACACGTCCTTGTGGTGGTGGTGCTCGTCGATCTCGAGCTTCATCGCGGGGAGCTCGGGCAGGACCAGCTCGGCGATGCCGGAGTCGACCAGCAGCCGGATGCCCTCGACCGGGTCGTTCGTGTTCAGCAGCTTCACGAGCTCGTCCCGCACGCGCTCGGCGGAGATGTTCTCGATCGAGTCGGCGAGGTCCGTCATCGCGTCACGGACGTCGTCGGACACGGTGAAGCCGAGCTGGGCCGTGAACCGGGCGGCGCGCATCATCCGGAGCGGGTCGTCGCGGAAGGACACCCGGGCCGCCTGCGGGGTCGCCAGGCGCTGCGCGAGCAGGTCCTCGACACCGCCGTGCACGTCGACGAGTTCGCGCTGGGGGAGTCGGAGCGCCATCGCGTTGACGGTGAAGTCGCGGCGGAGCAGGTCGGCCTCGATGGTGTCACCGAACGTGACCTCGGGCTTGCGGGTCTCGCCGTCGTAGACGTCACTGCGGTACGTGGTGATCTCGACCTGCTCGCCGCGGACCATGGCGGCGATGGTGCCGAACTGGCGCCCGACGTCCCAGGTGTTGCTGGCGAGGGGCTCGACGATCGCCAGGACGGCGTCCGGGCGGGCGTCCGTCGTGAAGTCGAGGTCGGTCACCGGACGGCCGAGGAAGGCGTCGCGGACGGGCCCGCCGACGAGGGCGAGCTCGTGACCGGCAGCGGCGAACGCCCGTGCGAGGACGTCGACGGTGTCGGTGGCGGCGAGTGCGTCGAGTCGCTCGACGGCCTGGGCTACGGACTGCATGACGCCCACGATCATCCCAGATAGTGGGCCGGAGCACCTGCGCGCTCGCCTGCTGTCATGGTCGTGGCTCATACACTCGTCGTGGCCCGCTCCGACCAGGGCCCTCCCACATGCAGATTCTCCGTACCGTGCTCACCGCCGCCGCGTCCGCCCTGGTCGCCACCGGTCTGGTCATCGCGCCCGCCGCGGTGGACGTCGCCGACGCCGCCACCACCTCGAAGCCCGCGACGCCGGCCGCGGCCCAGGCCGGCACCACGTCGGTCCAGGTGACGCCGTCCGGAAGCGGGGTGATGAACCTCGGTGACGACCTCTCGCTGTCCGTCACTGTGACGAACGACACCGACTCGGCACTGCCCGCGGGCCGCGCGGACCTGGACATCATCCGGCCGGTCGTGGGCACACGCGACATCCTCACCGACTGGATCAACGACACCTCCCCGGACGGTTGGCCCGGCGATCGGATGGACCAGGTGACGATCCCGGAGGTCCCGGCGCACCGATCCGTCACGGTCGACTCGATCTCGGTGCCGTTCGCCGACGTCCGTCTCGGCACGCTCAACCCCTTCGGCGCCCGACGCATCGCGGCCTCGTACATCGCCGGCTCGACCCTCGCCGTCGGACGCTCCGCCTTCACCTGGAACCCCGGACCCGACCCCGCGCCGGTCGACGTCGCGGTGGCGATGCCCGTCACGGTGCCGGCGACCGACGACGGTCTGCTCAGCGCCAACGCCCTGGCCGCCGACACCGCCGTCGACGGCACCCTCACCCAGCAGCTCGACGCGGCCGAGGGCCACAGTGTCGCCCTCGCAGTCGACCCGCGCATCATCGCGTCCATCCGGATCCTCGGCGACGACGCCCCGACCTCGGCGACCGCCTGGCTCGAGCGGCTGGAGGGCCTCCGGAACGAGAAGTTCCCGCTGTCCTACGCCGACGCCGACGTGACGGGGCTGCGCCAGGCCGGGCTGTCGGGCATCGCGGCGCCGATCTCCTTCGACCAGGCCATCGCCGCCGCCGTCGACGCCGACCGGTTCCCCGGGGCCACCCCGAGCCCGACCACCACTCCGGAGCCGACCGACCAGGCGACGGACCCGGCGCAGGACCCCACCGACGGCGCGGGGTCGACCACCCAGACCCCGGGCGACACCGCGACCGAGCCGACCGACACCGCCACCACGGACGCCGCCGACGGCACCGGGAACACCGACGAGACCGACCCCGCCACCATCCCCACCTCGGCCTCGCTGGTGTCCTTCCCCTGGACCGTCGACACCGTTGCCTGGCCGGTCGAGGGCACCGTCTCCGCCGACGACCTCCCCGCCCTCCGCACCGCCGGGTACACCTCGACGATCCTGTCCAGCGGCAACACCTCGGCCGGCCAGGACACCACGGTCGCCGCGGCCGAGCAGGTCTCCTCCACCAAGGCCCTCGTCGCCGACCAGGGGATGTCCGACCTGCTGCGCCAGGCCGCCGACGCGAAGTCCGCACGTGCAACCGACCGCGCGATGGCAACCCTCCGCGCGACCCTCGCCACCGTCGCCGTCCAGGGCAGCGCCACCGGCCCGGTCCTGCTGACCCTCGACCGGTCCTGGCCGACCGACTCCGCGCGTCTGGACCAGGCGCTGGACGCCCTCGAGGACACCGCCTGGATCTCGCCGACGGACTTCTCCACCGTCGTCGACGCCAAGCCCGGGTCGCTGACCCTGCAGAGCAAGGACGACGGCTCCGACCGGCTCACGGTCCTCCGCCGCCTGGTCCGCTCCGAGCAGGCCCTCGTCGGCTTCGCCAGCGCCGTCGCCGACCCGGTCGAGGTCACCGCCCCGGCCCGTCTGCGCACCCTCGCCGCGGCGTCGAACGCCTGGCGTGCGGACACCGACGGACTCACGACCGTCGTGGACGGCATCACCGCGGACGACCAGAAGACCATCGCCAGCGTCGGCATCGTGAACTCGAGTGACATCACACTGCTCGGCGACCGGTCCTCGCTGCCGATCTCGGTGCGGAACCGGTCCGACTGGCCGGTCACGGTGTTCCTGACCGTCACGCCGTCGAACTCGTTCCTGCGCATCGAACGGAACGCGGTCGAGGTCACGATCCAACCCCGCTCCTCGACCCGCACCACGTTCCCGGTGCAGTCGGTCGCGAACGGCAAGGTCGCCCTGTCGATGGCGCTGACGAGCGCGAGCGGTGCCCGCATCGCCACCCCCGCGACGGTCGAGATCAACGTGCAGGCGCAGTGGGAGACCGTCATCACGGCCCTCGCCGCGATCGCCGTCGTCGTCGTCTTCGGCCTGGGGATCCTCCGCAACGTCCGCCGCCGTCTGCGTCGCCGCAACGGCGAACCGGAACCGGAGGAGGACGACGACCCCAACCGGCCCCTCGAGGTCCAGCCCCCCGGGCCCGGCGAGCCCCCGGTGGACGCCGACGCCACACCGTCGGCCGACGCCTCCCGGCCTGCCGACGCCTCCCGGTCGGCTGACCTCGCCCAGCCTGGAGGCCCGACCACCGTCCCCGGCGCCGCCTCCGCGATCGCCGCGGCCAGCTCCGGCACCGACACCGTCGGTGGGGACGGCGACCGTCTCGAGGACGCGATCGCGCGTGCCGGGGTCGAGTCGAGCCTCCCGTCCGACCACCGCCCCGAGGAGCCGACCATCAGCACCACCCAGCCCAGCGCCGAGGTCGACGCCGAGCAGGGCGAGGGGCGTGGCCTCGGCCGGGCCAGCGCCATGCTCGCGGCGGGGACGATGATCTCGCGCCTGCTCGGGTTCGCGAAGACGTTCGTGCTCGCCTACGCGATCGGCCAGACGAACTCGCCGTCGGCCGACGCGTTCGCGGTCTCGAATCAGCTGCCGAACAACATCTACGCGCTCATCGCCGGTGGCCTGCTGTCCGCCGTGCTCATCCCGCAGATCGTGCGCTCGATGTCCCAGAACAGCGACGGCGGCCGTGCCTACGTCAACAAGATCGTCACGCTCGGCGGCTCGGCCTTCATCGTCATCACGATCGTCGCGACCTCGCTCGCACCGTTCCTGGTGCGGCTGTACTCCTCGCAGGCACACGACGGCAAGGGCTTCTCGCCCGCCACCACCGACCTGGCCGTGGCGTTCGCGTTCTGGTGCCTGCCGCAGATCCTCTTCTACGCGATCTACTCACTGCTCGGTGAGGTCCTGAACGCCAAGCAGGTCTTCGGTCCGTTCACCTGGGCACCGCTCATCAACAACGTCATCGCGATCTCGGGCCTCGTCGTCTTCATCGCGCTGTTCGGCAACCGTGCCGTGAACTCCGGTACGGACGACTGGACACCGCTGAAGATCGCCGTCCTCGCCGGCAGCGCATCGCTCGGGGTGCTCGCGCAGGCCGCCTTCCTGCCGTTCTTCTGGAAGCGTGCCGGCTTGACCTTCCGCCCCGACTTCCGGTGGCGTGGCGTCGGCCTGAAGGCCACCGGCACCGCCGCGGGCTGGCTGTTCGCGATGATCCTCGTCACGCAGCTCGCCGGCATCGTGCAGTCGCGCGTCGCCTCGCTCGGCTCCGGGAACGCCGGCAACGCCGTGCTGCAGAACGCCTGGCTGCTGTTCATGCTGCCGCACTCGATCATCGCCGTGTCGATCGCCACCGCGTACTTCACGCGCATGAGCCACGACGCCGAACGGGGGGACCTGGCGGCCGTCCGACGGAACCTGTCGCTGTCGCTCCGGATCGTCGGGCTGTTCACCGTGTTCTCGTCGGTGGCACTGATGGTCGTCGCGGTGCCGTTCGGACGGATGTTCTCGAACACCTTCGACGGGGCGCTGTCGATCGGCGCGGTCCTGCTCGCCTACATGCCGGGCCTGGTGCTGTTCAGCATGCTCTTCATCATCCAGCGGGTGTTCTGGGCGATGCACGACCACCGGACGCCGTTCCTCATGCAGCTCGTGCAGTCCGGGCTGTTCGTCATCGGGGCCCTCGCCGTCACGACCCTGCCCGGCGACGTCATCGGCCTCGCCGTCGCCGCCTGCACCACCGTCGCCGGGTCCGCCCAGACCGTCGTGGCACTCGTCATCGTCCGTCGTCGTCTCGACGGCATCGAAGGACCGATCGTCACGCGCTCGCACCTGCAGTTCGTCGTCGCGGCGGTCGTCGCCGGTGCCGTCGGCCTGGTCGTCGTGAACTTCTTCGGTGCCTTCAGCGAAGACGGCTTCGCGATGGCGGACTTCACCGGTGCGGCGATCACCGTCGTGCTCGGCGGGGTCGTCATGGTCGCGGTCTACTTCGGCGGTCTGGTGATCCTGCGGAACGCCGAGATCCGCAGTGCCGTGGACCTCGTCCGCGCACGCCTCGGACGCTGACCGCACAGCCAGGCCGCGGGAATGGCGCGCCGGTACCATTGGTTGACCCGGTCAGCAAGCAACGGAAGGGCAATCACGCATGCGCGAGCTCATCATCATCGGTTCCGGTCCTGCCGGGTTCACGGCCGGCATCTACGCCGCGCGCGCTGAGCTGAAGCCGCTCATCGTCGCCTCGAGTGTCGAGACCGGCGGTGAACTCACCAAGACCACCGAGGTCGAGAACTTCCCGGGCTTCCCCGAGGGCGTCCAGGGCCCCGACCTCATGATCAAGATGCAGGAACAGGCCGAGAAGTTCGGTGCCGAGGTCCTGTACGACGACGCCGTCTCGGTCGACCTCACCGGTCAGGTCAAGAAGGTCACGGTCGGCTCCGGCGAGACGTACGAGGCCCTCACGGTCATCTACGCCACGGGTTCGGCGTACCGCCACCTGGGCCTCCCCGACGAAGAGCGCCTGTCCGGCCACGGCGTCTCCTGGTGCGCAACGTGCGACGGCTTCTTCTTCCGTCAGAAGAACATCGCCGTCGTCGGCGGTGGCGACTCCGCGATGGAAGAGGCCACGTTCCTCACCCGCTTCGCCGACAAGGTGACGGTCATCCACCGCAAGGACTCGCTGCGTGCGTCGAAGATCATGCAGGACCGCGCGATGAACGACCCGAAGATCGAGTTCGCCTGGAACAAGGAGGTCACCGGCATCACGGGTGACTCCGCGGTCGATGGCGTCACGCTCAAGGACACCGTCACCGGGGAAGAGTCCTCGCTCGCCCTCGACGGCCTGTTCATCGCGATCGGCAACGACCCGCGCACGCACCTGGTCCACGGCCAGCTCGAGATCGCTCCCGAGGGCACGCTCGCGGTCGAGGGTCGCACCTCCCGCGCCGTCGGCGTCCCGGGTGTCTTCATCGCCGGCGACGTGCTCGACCCGACGTACCGCCAGGCGATCACCGCCGCCGGTTCCGGTGCGGTCGCAGCGCTCGACGCCGAGAAGTACCTGGCCGACCTCGACCACGACCTGACCGACCAAGCCGAGGGTGTCACCCCGGCCGAGGCGATCATCGACGTCACCGCCCGGGTCTGACCCCGGCCCTGCACGCCACGGGAATGCGCATCGCTGCGTCCCCGTTCACCACACCGAACCGACTTCCCGTCGAAGGAGCAAACATGTCCAGCGCAAAGGCAGTGACCGACGCCACGTTCGAGGCCGAAGTCCTCAAGTCCGACAAGACGATCCTCGTCGACTTCTGGGCTGAGTGGTGCGGCCCGTGTCGCGCGGTCTCGCCGATCCTCGACCAGATCGCCGCGGAGCACGCCGACAAGATCGAGATCGTCAAGCTCAACGTCGACGACAACCCCCAGTCGGCCATGAACTACCAGATCACGTCGATCCCGGCGATGAAGGTGTTCAAGGGCGGCGAGGTCGTCAAGACCGTCATCGGCGCCAAGCCGAAGCCGGCCCTCGAGGCCGACCTCGCGGACTTCCTCGCGTAGGGATCCGCCACACAGACGCGGACGCCCCGCCCTCCATTCCATCGGAGGGCGGGGCGTCCGTCTGTCTGGAGGCCCGCCCACCGTCCGCCGCCCTGCTGACGCTGGATGGGCCTCCAGGCCGGCAACAGGCCACGGATCGCCGATCGGCCTGTGACGCGGAGCGACGGACGCCCGGCTGCATGTCGTACTGTGGCGAGAACGACCGAGTGGAGGAAACTCGATGACGAACGGCAACAGTCTCGACCCCTGGTACGACTCCTACGCCCAGCGCACCGCCGGGCTGAGCGCCTCCGAGGTCCGAGCTCTGTTCGCCGTCGCGTCGAGGCCCGAGGTGGTCTCGCTCGCCGGCGGCATGCCCTTCGTCTCCGCGCTGCCGCGTGAGCTCGTGACCGGCTCACTCGACCGAGTGATGGCCGAGGACGCCGCGATGGCGCTGCAGTACGGCGGCGGACAGGGCCTGCGGTCCCTCCGCGAGCACATCGTCAACGTGATGTCCCTCGAGGGCATCCGCGCCAGCGCCGAGGACGTCGTGGTGACCACGGGGTCGCAGCACGCCCTGGACCTCGTCACACGCCTGTTCATCGACCCGGGCGACGTCGTCCTGGCCGAGTCCCCGTCATACGTGGGCGCCATCGGTGTGTTCCGCTCGTACCAGGCCGAGACGGTCCACGTGGCGACCGACGAGCTCGGTCTGGTCCCGGAGGCCCTGCGCGAGACGATCGCCCGTCTGCGGGCCGCTGGCAAGCGGATGAAGTTCCTCTACACGATCCCGAACTTCCACAACCCCGCGGGCGTCACGATGAGCCGGGAGCGCCGCATCGAGGTGCTCGACATCTGCCGCTCGAACAACATCCTGGTGCTCGAGGACAACCCCTACGGACTGCTCTGGTTCGACGAGCCCGCGCCGCAGGCGATCCGCTCGATCGACGACGAGGGTGTGGTCTACCTCGGCTCGTTCTCGAAGACCCTCGCGCCCGGGTTCCGCGTCGGGTGGGCCCTCGCGCCGCACGCCATCCGCGAGAAGCTCGTGCTCGCCAACGAATCCGCCGTCCTCGCCCCGAACTCGTTCGGGCAGTACGTGGTGAACGCGTACCTCGACGCCGCGGACTGGAAGGGTCAGGTCGACACCTTCCGCGGCATCTACGCCGAACGCCGGGACGCCATGCTCTCGGCACTGGGGGAGTTCCTGCCCGACCTCAGCTGGACGGTCCCGAACGGTGGGTTCTTCATCTGGCTCACCTTGCCGGAGTCGCTCGACTCGAAGGGCATGCTGCCCCGGGCCGTGAAGGAGCTGGTCGCTTACACCCCGGGCACCGCCTTCTTCGCCGACGGCCGCGGCGCCGGCAACATCCGCCTGTCGTTCTGCTACCCCACGCCGGAGCAGATCCGCGTCGGCGTGAAGCGGCTGGCATCGGTCGTGAACGACGAGCTCGAACTGGTCGAGACCTTCGGGTCCGCCAGCCGGTCGAGCACGTCGGTGAGCACAACGTCGGTCAGCTCACCGCAGCCGAACATGCCCTGATCAGGCTTTTCCATCGTTCCACCCCGTCCGTAGAGGATCCCGCCCATGGCTGAGTTCGCCCGCCGTCACGTCGTCGTCGTCGCCGGGGGGATCTCCCACGAACGGGACATCTCGCTGCGCTCCGGTCGTCGAGTCGCGGACTCGTTGACCGGGTACGGGTGGCAGGTCGATCTCCGCGACGCAGACGCATCCCTCCTCCCCGCACTCGCGGCAGACCGACCGGACGTCGTCTGGCCGGCACTGCACGGCGCCTCCGGCGAAGACGGCGCGCTTCGCGGCATCCTGGAGGCCCTCGACATCCCGTACGTCGGCTCACGCTCGACGTCCGCTCGCCTGGCATGGGACAAGCCCACAGCCTCTGCGCTCGTGTCCCGCGCGGGCGTCCGGACGCCGCGCTCGATCACGCTGTCGCACGACGTCTTCCGCGAACTCGGGGCCGTCGGGGTCCTGCAGGCCATCGCCTCCGAGCACCCGGTGCCGCTCGCGGTGAAGCCGGCCCGGGGTGGCAGCGCGCAGGGCGTCACCCTCGTCGAGAACGTCGAGGACCTGCCGCGGGCGATGGTTGCCGCCTACACGTACTGCGAGGACGCGGTCGTCGAACAGCTGATCCGCGGGACTGAGATCGCCGTCGGGATCATCGACACCGGGGACGGGCCACTGGCACTGTCGCCGGTGGAGATCGTGCCGCGCAACGGGTTCTACGGGTACGAGGCTCGGTACAACGCGGGGGAGACGACGTTCTTCACCCCCGCACGGCTGAGCGAGGAGCAGTCACACGCTGCCTCTGCTGCTGCGATCCTGGCGCACCGGGCCCTCGGGCTACGGCACGTGTCTCGCGTGGACATCATCATCGACGGGGCTGGGACGCCGTGGTTCCTCGAGGCGAACGTGCTGCCTGGGCTCACCGAGACATCGCTCGTGCCGCAGGCGCTCTCGGCGTCGGGCTTCGATCTCGGGTGGACCTACGCCGAGCTCGCTGAGCAGGCCATCCGCGACCACTCGGCCTGAGGTCGGTAGCCAGTCGGGTCCCTCTCCTTCCAGAGGGTGATGCGCTCCTGGTTGACTCCGTGGATTGTTCCACGTGGAACATCGTCGCTGGATCGCTACCCGGCGCTGGACGGGCCTCCCGGTGGCATCCTGAGCGTGTGGCAGACGCCGAATGGACCTTCACGACGACGATCCGGGGCTCGTTCTTCAGAGCCGTCAACCCTGCCTTCCGCGAGCTCGCCCTCGCCGGATCACGTTCAGCCGGCCGCTACTCGCCGGCACACGAGCCCACGCTTTACTTGAGTTCGTCGATCGCCGGGGTCAACGCTGCGATGATCGCGCACCGAGGGGCGCGAGCAGAGCGGCTCGACGTCGTCCAGGTGGAGGTCGAGGCGCAGGGGGTCATCGATCTGCGCGACACCGAGGTACTGCGAGCGATCGGCATCGACCTGGCTGACGCGGTCGCTCCGTGGCAGGGCGACGTCGCTGCCGGTCGGTCTCCGCGTTCGTGGGCCGTGCGGGACCGCGCTCTCGAGGTCGGCGCCGCGGGTCTCATCGATCCGTCTCGCCGGGCCCCGGGCCAGTGGCATCTCGTGCTGTTCCGGTAGAACGACAGTGACGCGCCGACAGTGCGGCTGTCTAAAACCGACGCGGTCAGATCTCGGTGATGCCGCGAAAGCTGCGCGCGCACCCACCAGATCCGAGAGTTCGGGGAGCGATGCAGCGCGGCCCGGCGCCGGTAACTGTCGCCTGATCGACGCGCTGCCGCTCCAGCACCTGGACACGCAGCCGCAACCACTCAGCGAATAGTCCGCTCGGGAACTCGGCATCTCGGGGACTGAGGGCAAGGGAGCTCGTCGACTGGGGGACCGGGGCGCTCGGGCAATCGGGCAACCTGGGAAGCGGACGAACGGGTAACCGGGGACTTGGGCTGCCGTGCGTTGGGGTAGTCAGGCAATCGGCGCTCAGGGCGCCGGGCTCAGGGCTCTCGCACACGGGAAACCGGACCGGGCAGACGTCCACGCGGAAACGCGGCCATGCGGGAAGGTGGGAACGGGGGAACGCGGGGTCGCGGAAACGTGGAAACGCGGCCACGGGCCACGGGGCCACGCGGGAAGGCAAGTACGCGGGCAGGCGGGCAGGCGGGTACGCGGACACGCGGGCAGGCGGGTACGCGGGCACGCGGAAACGCGGAAACGCGGAAACGTGGAAACGCGGCCACAGGGCCACGCGGGAACGAGGGCACCCGGGTACGCGGGATCCCGGGCACGCGGGATCGCGTGGCCCTTCAGCGAGCACGGCGCTGTGGGGCGCTGTTGATCGATCCCGCGAGCCCCTGAGCATTCGGTCACTCTGCCGTCGGACCACGAGCCCATGAGCCCACGAGCGCCCAAGTACCCGGCCGCACCAGCGCACCAGTGCAGGATCACCGGCTCCCGTCGTGAACCGTCACCGCCACTTGCGCGCCGCTGCATCATCACCGGACAGCCGGTAGCCGATAGGCAAGATCACACGAACGGTCTCCCTCAGGACGGCACCGCGGGAGGCGGCGGGTCCCTTGTGGTTTCACGTGGAACATCGTCAAGCAGACCCGGCAACCCGTAGAAACCCAGAGACGGTCGAGCCACGGAGGACCCCGACGATGCGAGCTTCCTGGCTCGGTCCGCCGCGACAGACCCTCCCCTCAGCGAATCGATGGCGTCACCACCAACCCTGTCCTCCCAAGGCCTGGCAAGCACTGACCCAGCCCAGTGGAAGACAGTTCTCTCCCCACGGTGAGCGCGGCACCCGACGGCGAGGCGACGGCTACCTCCCGCGATCGAGTCGTTGTTCCACGTGGAACATCGCTAATTGTCCGTCTGAGCACCTCTGCTCCGGGAAGCGACTCAGCGACACTGACGGCGACAGAGCGGCAAGGAGGCGAACCGGCCCACCGGTTGCATCCCGCCGAACGCCGAAGGCTTACGAGCATGGCGATTCGGACGCCCGACTGCCGAGACAGCGCCGGGCGCTCAGTCCTCGGACCGGAGGCGAGCCAATGGACCCCGCCTAGACGGCCGAGAGGGACCCAGGAAGCGCTTCTGATGCCCCCAGAGGCCCCCGGGACCGACAGGGTGGCGTCAGTACCCACCTGCGCGATCTCGAGCGCTCAGACGGGCGCACAGCGCTCGCGCCGAACAAGTCTCAGCCAGCGACGTCCTGGATGCCGAGTTCCCCGAGGATCCGGGACAGATCGTCGGGGTTGGCGAAGTCGATGGTGACCGAACCCTTGCGGGCACCGACCGCGATCTTCACCCGGGTGTTCAACCGATCCCCAAGGCGTTCGGCCATGTCGTTGAAGTGGACCTGGCGCTTCGACGGAGCCGCCGGAGTCTTGGCGGGCGTCTTCGTGGAGAGCTGTTGCGCGATCGCTTCGGCAGCGCGAACGGAGAGGTCTTCGTTGACGATCTTCTCCGCCAGGTACTCCATCGCCTCGGCGTCCGGGGCCGCGAGGATCGCGCGAGCATGCCCTGCAGAGAGGACACCCGCGGCGACGCGACGCTGAACGGGGGAGGGCAGCCGAAGCAGCCGGATGGTGTTCGTGATCTGCGGACGCGACCGACCGATCCGCTGCCCGAGCTGCTCCTGCGTGATGCCGAAGTCGGCGAGGAGCTGCTGGTACGCCGACGCCTCTTCCAGCGGGTTCAGCTGGGCGCGGTGCAGGTTCTCCAGAAGCGCGTCCCGGAGCATCGCGTCGTCCGGCGTCTCCTTGACGATCGCCGGGATCGTCGCAAGCCCGAGTTCCTTCGTGGCGCGGAGTCGTCGCTCACCCATGATGAGCTCGTACTGCGGCGCAGTCCCGGCAGCACCAGCGATCGGTCGCACCACGATCGGCTGCAGCAGACCGATCTCACGGATGGAGTGCACGAGCTCCTGCAGCTCTTCCTCGCGGAACTCCTTGCGCGGCTGCTGGGCGTTCGGCACGATGTCGAGCGGGTTGAGGTTCGCCAGCCGTGCACCCGGCACGGCCAGCAGCTCTTCTGCCGTGCCGCCGCCGGTCGCCTCCTGCGCCGAGGTCCCGCCCGACGGGAAGAAGACGTCGACGGGCCGTTCCTGCTGCTCGTTCGTGGTGGGGATCAGCGCGCCGATGCCGCGCCCGAGTCCGGTCCGCTTGGGTGCCATCAGGCCTTTGCTCCTCGTTCTGCGATCTCGGCCGCGGCCTCCAGGTAGGAGAGCGAGCCGGTGGAGTTGACGTCGTACGACACCACACTCTGCCCGTAGCTGGGCGCTTCACTGACCCGGACCGACCTCGGGATCATCGCCTGCAGCACCTGGTCGCCGAAGTGGGTCCGGACCTCGTTGGCGACCTGGTTCGCCAGGTTCGTCCGCCCGTCGTACATGGTCAGCAGGATCGTCGACACGGCCAGGTGCGGATTGAGGTGCCGCTCGATGAGCTCGATGTTCCGCAGCAGCTGGCTGAGACCCTCGAGCGCGTAGTACTCGCACTGGATCGGGATGAGGACTTCCTTGGCCGCGACGAAGGCGTTGATCGTCAGCAGGCCCAGGGACGGCGGGCAGTCGATGAAGACGTAGTGGAACGGTTCCTCGACCGAAGCGAGGTACTCGTCCAATGCGGTGCGGAGACGCTGCTCGCGGGCCACGAGCGAGACCAGCTCGATCTCGGCGCCTGCCAGATGGATGGTCGCCGGCACGCACCAAAGCGTCTCGGATTCGGGGGAGCGCTGCACGGTGTCCGCCATCGGGGCCTCGTCGACGATGACGTCGTAGATGCTGGCAACCTCCGCCTGGTGGTCGATGCCGAGCGCGGTGGACGCATTGCCCTGCGGATCGAGGTCGATCACCAGGACGCGCGCCCCACCGTGCGCCAGGGCAGCGGCGAGGTTCACCGTGGTGGTGGTCTTGCCGACGCCACCCTTCTGGTTCGACACCGTGAAGACACGGGTCTTCTCCGGTAACGGGAACTGCTGCGTCGCGATCGCGCGCCGGCGTCGATTGAGGTCGGCGATCTCGCGCGCGAGGGGTGTCGACGCATCGTAGTCAGTGGACGAACTCAACGAGTGCCTCTTCCCCGGTCTGTGTTTCACGTGGAACATCGGGCGGTCGGCACGGCCGTCGCCCCTCGACGCGCTCCGCTGTGCAGCCGTGGGAACACGCTACGACGGAACCCGATCAGACCGGATCGGTGGCGTCAGTCAACTGTAGCCCGGAAGACGCGCGTGGTCTCCTCGACCACTCCGACTCCGAGCTCGAGGACCTCGACGTCTTCCAGACGGTTGCGGAGGATCACCTTGCGGGCCGCGGTGACCTCGTCGTCGACACGCGCACCCTTCATGAGGATGAGCTGTCCACCGGAGCGCACGAGCGGCACCGTCAGCGGGATGAGCTTCGAGAGCGCACTCACCGCACGTGCCGTCACCTGGTCCAGCACGAGAGCGTCCGCCGCGTCCTCCGCACGGGCCCGCACGACGGTGACGTTCTCGAGCTCGAGGCGGTCAGCCTCGGCACGGAGCCAGTCGGTCCGACGCTCCATCGGCTCGATCAGCGTCATGGAGACGTCCGGTCGCGCGATCGCCAAGACCAGGCCCGGCAGGCCAGCTCCGGACCCGACGTCACCGACAGAAGCTCCGGCGTGGAGCAGCGGTGCCACGAGCGCAGAGTTGAGGATGTGTCGGGTCCACAACCGCGGGAGCTCGAGTGGGCCGATCAGCCCGAGCTCCTCCCCGCGGCGGGCGAGCTCGTCGGCGAACGACCGGGCACCGTCGATCTGGTCACCGAAGAGCGACGCGGCGACGGCCGGCTCGGCCTCCAGGACAGGAGGCTCCGAACCGGCCGTGACGTGGGCGTCCGTCATCGCGTGATGACGGTGTGACGGTCACGACCCTCACCCTCGGACTCCGAGTGGAAGCCCTTCTCGGCGACCAGGTCGTGCACGAGCTTGCGCTCGTAGGACGACATCGGGGGCAGTGCTGCCGTCGTCGAACCGGCTTCGATGCGTTCGACGGCGGTGTCGACCAACCGCTGCAGTTCCGTCGCACGGGCGTCGCGGGATCCACCGATGTCCAGGATGAGTCGACTGAACTCTCCGGTCTCGGCCTGCACCGCGATGCGAGTCAGCTCCTGGAGGGCCGTGACCGTGTCCGGCTTCGCGAGCACGCGCAGGGCGGCTCCGTCGTCCGTGACGGTCAGGTACACACGTCCGGCGCGCTCCTCGATCTCGATGTCTCCGTCGAGGTCGCAGATGTCGAGCAGCTCTTCGATGTAGTCGGCAGCGATGTCCGCTTCGTCGCGGCTCTCGTCGTCACCGTCCACGTCATCGCCGTCGACCGTCGCGTCGGTGGGGGCGAGGTGCTGCTCGTCGTCCGTCGTGTCGACGACCGCAGCGGTCTCCTGCTCGCTCACTTGGTCTTCCCGTTCTTCTTGGCGCGCGACTTGCCGACCGGCTGCTGGCGCTGGTTGTTCACACGTGCTTCGACCTCGGCCATGGAGGCACCGGTCCCGGCCTCGGTGAGGACACCGGTCGTCGCGGGGGTTCCGCGGCGCTGGGCCTTCTTGGCGAGACGGACCTCACGGGCGAGGGCTGCCTCGGAGCCCGGCGTCGGCATGCTGCGGATGACGAAGTACTGCTGCGCCATCGTCCAGAGGTTGGAGGCCAGCCAGTAGAACATGACGCCGAGGGGGAACGACAGACCCGAGATCACGAAGACCAGGGGAAGCACGTACAGCATCATCTTCTGCTGGCGGTACATCGGAGACTCCTTGGTCTCCGGCGACATGTTCTTGGCGACGAGCTGCAGCTGGGTGATGAACTGCGAGGCGGTCATCACGACGATCATGATGCCCGCGATGATGCGGACTTCCCAGCCGGACGCGTTCGTGAACGTCTCGTGCAGGGGGGCTCCGAAGAGCGATGCGTTGCCGAACGACTTGGCGAGGTCGCCGGTGAGCAGGCCGATGCCCGTCTTGTTGATCTGCGCCTCGTGCAGCACCGAGTACAGCGAGAAGAAGATCGGCATCTGGATGAGCAGCGGCAGGCAGGAGCTCAGCGGGTTCGTCCCGGTCTCCTTGTACAGCGCCATGGTCTCGCGGGACATGGCCTCGCGCGAGAACTGGTCCTTCTTGCCCTTGTACTTGTCCTGGATCTTCTTCAGCTGGGGCGCGACCTCGAGCATCCGTCGCTGCGACTTGATCTGTCGCACGAAGATGGGGATCAGCGCGGCCCGGACCACGAAGGTCAGGAAGATGATCGACAGCACCCACGTGATGCCCGCAGAGGGGTCCATCCCGAGGTTCTCGAAGACCCAGTGGAAGCCGACCAGGATCGCGGACACCACCCATTTGAGTGGCCAGAGGATCGTACCGATGAGGTCCATGGGGACGGTCACGCCTTTCGAGTGCGCTGGGGGAGCAGCACCGGACGGACCGTGCCGGCCGAGGTCTGCTGTTGCTGCGGGATCGGCGCGAGGACGAACCCGAACCGACTGACGGTGAAGGGGCGGCGACGTTCCCTGACGTCGTCGATCCCGCCGGCTGCCCACGGGTTGCACCGAGCGATGCGCCAAGCGCCCATCGCCGATCCGCGGACCACGCCGTACTGCTGGATCGCCTCGAGCGCGTAGCGCGAGCACGAGGGGTGGTACCGACAGACGTTGCCGTAGAGCGGTGAGATCACCGCACGGTAGGCCCGGAGCACCACGACGCACGCGTTGCGTGGGAGCAACGCGACGACCCAGAGGAACCGGTTCATGCTGCCTTCTCCACACCGCGCGCGAAGGAGCGCGTGATGTCTTCGAGCAGGGTAGGCCATGCGGCCTGCGCGGCGGCTGGCAGTGCACGCACCACCACGTCGTACCCGAGCGGCGCGCTCGGGAGGACCCCGTGCGCGATCGCCTTCAGACGGCGACGCACGAGGTTGCGCGTCACCGCGTTCCCGACGGTCTTCGCCACGATGAACCCGAACCTGGTGGGACCAGGATCGTCATCGAGGCGACGGACCACCGACACGACGGCGTGTGCCGTGGCGCTTCTGCGACCACGACGCACGACCATCCGGTAGTCGTCGCCTCGGACGATGCGGTTGGCTCGGGCCAACACGACGAGGACCCCCGCGGATCAGGCGGAGAGCTCGGTGCGCCCCTTGCCGCGGCGTGCGGCGAGGATGGCGCGGCCGGCGCGGGTGCGCATGCGGGCACGGAAGCCGTGCTTCTTGGCGCGGCGGCGGTTGTTCGGCTGGAAGGTGCGCTTGCTCATGATGATCTCCACACGGCTGCTCGCGGCGAGCCGTCACGTATGCGTTGGTTGACACGGAAGGCGCGACCGAACGGCCGCAGTCAACTGGACAACGGTACGTGACGAGGGCTGCCAGGTCAAACACCCCTGGACCCGCGCGGCCGCGGTGACCACGGCCTCCCGATTCTCCACACTGGGGAGAACTTCCGTTGGGTACCACGCGCTCCGGTCCTTTACAGTTGTGTCACCGCACCGCCGGAAGCCCGGTAGTACGGGGGAGTACCCCCTCGACCACCGTCCGCGCGGCCGTGGAGCAGACTGTGGACAACCCTGTGGGAAGCTCGACGGGGAACGGCGCCCAGAACACCGTGCCGATCGCCTCCGGCCATCCAGGAGGCGCGGGTCGGCCCCGGCGTGGCTCGTACCGAACCCGGACCTTCTGCGCCCGCAGAGTGACGCACCCGAGCAGTGAGACCAGGAGACGAGCACGCCATGACGATGCCGGCCGACCCCGTCCAGGACCTCTGGTCGTCAGTGCTCGGGATCCTCGCCGACGACGACCGGATCACGCCGCAGCTGCACGGGTTCCTGAACCTCGTCGAGCCGAAGGGCGTCCTCGCCGGGACGCTCTACCTCGAGGTCCCGAACGACCTGACCCGCGGCATGCTCGAGCAGCGCATCCGGGTGCCCATCACCGAGGCCGTCGCGCGCATCGGGGACGACTCGGTGGCCAACTTCGCGATCACCGTGAACCCCGACATGGCCTCCGAGCCGCGGGTCGACGCCGTCGCCGTGCCCTCCTACGCCGAGCCGGTGCAGGAGCACGTGCCGCAGACCGCCGCACCGCGCCAGTACATCGAGGCGCCGTTCGTCCCGAGCCCGGTGGACTCGCCCGGCACCGGTGGCCGTCCGGAATCCCGGCTCAACCCGAAGTACAACTTCGACAACTTCGTCATCGGTGCCTCCAACCGCTTCGCGCACGCGGCGGCGGTCGCGGTGGCCGAGGCGCCGGCGAAGGCCTACAACCCGCTCTTCATCTACGGCGACTCGGGCCTCGGCAAGACGCACCTGCTGCACGCCATCGGGCACTACGCCGAGAGCCTCTACCCGGGGATCCGCGTCCGCTACGTGTCGAGTGAGGAGTTCACGAACGACTTCATCAACTCGATCGCGAACAACCGGTCGAACCAGTTCCAGCAGCGGTACCGCGACATCGACATCCTGCTGATCGACGACATCCAGTTCCTGCAGGGCAAGGACTCCACGCAAGAGGCGTTCTTCCACACGTTCAACACGCTGCACGACCACAACAAGCAGGTCGTCATCACCTCGGACGTCGCGCCGAAGCACCTCACCGGGTTCGAGGACCGGATGCGCAGCCGCTTCGAGTGGGGTCTCATCACGGACGTCCAGGCGCCCGACCTCGAGACGCGCATCGCGATCCTCCGCAAGAAGGCGCAGTCCGACCACCTGCAGGTGCCGGACGACATCATGGAGTTCATCGCGTCCAAGGTGTCGAGCAACATCCGCGAGCTCGAGGGCACCCTGATCCGGGTGACCGCGTTCGCGAGCCTCAACCGGACGGCCGTCGACATGGCGCTGGTGCAGACGGTCCTCAAGGACCTGATCACGCTGGATGAGGACAACGTCATCGCGCCGACGGACATCATCAACCACACCGCGGAGTACTTCAAGCTCTCGGTCGACGACCTCTACGGCTCGTCCCGGTCGCAGGCGATCGCCACGGCTCGCCAGATCGCGATGTACCTGTGCCGGGAGCTCACGAGCCTGTCGCTGCCGAAGATCGGTCAGCTGTTCGGCAACCGCGACCACACGACCGTGATGTACGCCAACAAGAAGATCGCGGAGCTCATGAAGGAGCGTCGCTCGATCTACAACCAGGTCACCGAACTGACGAGCCGGATCAAGCAGGACCGTCGGTACCGGTAGCGCGCACCAGCCCGCCACCCCCCGTCCAGGAGGCCCGTCCCACACCCGGGATCGGCGTCCTTCTGCGCGCGTCCACCATCTGAGACGGTTCCATGCGGCGGATTCCCCACAGTGTGGAAAGCCTGTGGATAACTGTGGAGGACACGCCGCCCGCTTGTACACAGCTGGAGAGGTGCCTGTGGAAACTGGGGAGAGAAGTGGATAGATGAACTTTGCTCATCCAGAGGTCGCTCACACGCCACCAACAAGTCACACGGTTGTAGTTCCCAGTCGGGGAGCGGCATCCCCAGAGTTGTCCACAGTGTGCACAGGCGTTAAGACCATTACTCCTCTCTTCTCTCTCCTTCTCCCTGGGCCAACCTCTGGGGACGGCGAATGACACGGATCGGTGGTCTGCCGCCGCTGTGCCACAATGGGGGCCGCCGGGCAGTCAACCGATCGACAGGGGTCCACGCCGTGAAGTTCGAGGTCAACCGGGACGTCTTCTCCGAAGCCGTCTCCTTCGCGGTGAAGCTCCTCCCTCAGCGAACGACCCTGCCGATCCTGTCCGGTGTGTTGATCCACGCCGACGGCGATCGTCTGACGCTGTCGTCGTTCGACTACGAGGTCTCGGCACAGACCTCGATCGCCGCGCAGATCGACGACCCGGGCACGGTGCTCGTCTCCGGCCGGCTCCTCAACGACATCGCGAGCCGACTGCCGAACGCCCCGGTGAGCTTCTCGACCGAAGACTCCCGCATCACGGTCACCTGCGGCTCGGCGCACTTCACGCTGCTGTCGATGCCCGTCGAGGAGTACCCGACCCTCCCCGAGATCGGTCCGCAGACCGGCGTCATCCCGGGCGACTCGTTCTCCGAAGCCGTCTCGCAGGTGGCCGTCGCCGCCAGCCGTGACGACGTCACCCCGGTCATCACCGGCGTCCAGCTCGAGGTCGGCGAGCACGACGTCTCGCTCATCGCCACGGACCGCTACCGCGTCGCCGTTCGCACGATCCAGTGGGACTCGGGCCGCGCCGGCGACGACGGCGACGCAGCCACGACCCTCCACGCCCTCGTCCCGGCCCGCACCCTGCAGGAAGTCGGCCGCACCTTCGGGTCGGCCACGACCGTCTCGGTCTCGATCAGCGGCGGCTCGGACCGCGAGCTCATCGCGTTCCACGCCGACGACAAGACCGTGACGTCGCTGCTCATCAAGGGCAACTACCCGCCGGTTCGCCGGCTCTTCCCCGAGGCGGTCCAGGACCACGCGGTGATCAACACCGCGGAACTGGTCGAAGCCGTCCGACGGGTCTCCCTCGTCCTGGAGCGCGAAGCCGCACTCCGGTTCTCCTTCACGGTCGACGGGCTCACGCTCGAGGCGATCGGTTCCGAACAAGCGCAGGCGTCAGAGTCGATCGATGCGTTGCTGACCGGTGAGGAAACGGTTGTCTCCCTGAAACCGGCCTTCCTCCTGGACGGGTTGAATGCAGTGCACTCCGAGTTCGTCCGGATCTCCTTCACCAAGACGGAGAACCCGAACAAGCCGGGCCCGGTGTTGATCACCGGACAGTCCTCGCGAGAGGAACCGGCCACGGACGGATACCGGTACCTGCTGCAGCCCAACCTGCTGCTGCGCTGAGCGCAACAGACATCCAGCGCTGGCGGGTGGAAACCAGCACCAGCGCGACATCGACGAAGAAGAGGAAATCATGCAGATCGGTCTTGTCGGCCTCGGGAAGATGGGCAACAACATGCGTGCGCGTCTGCGCAACGCAGGGATCGACGTCGTCGGGTACGACGCCAACCCCGCCGTCTCGGACGTCCCCGACCTCGGCGCACTCGCCAAGGCCCTCTCCGGCCCGCGTCTGGTCTGGGTCATGGTCCCGCACGGGAAGATCACCGACGACGTCATCACCGACCTCGCCGAGGTCCTCGAGCCGGGCGACCTCGTCATCGACGGCGGCAACTCGAAGTGGCTCGACGACGAGATCCACGCCAAGCAGCTGGACGCCAAGGGCATCCGCTACATGGACGTCGGCGTCTCGGGCGGTGTCTGGGGCAAGGACAACGGCTACGGCATGATGGCCGGCGGCGACGCGGCCGACGTCGAGCGCGCCATGCCCGTCTTCGACGCACTCCGTCCCGAGGGCCCGCGCGAAGAGGGCTTCTCGCACGCCGGCGGCATCGGCGCGGGCCACTACGCGAAGATGGTCCACAACGGCATCGAGTACGCGATCATGCAGGCGTACGGCGAGGGCTACGAGCTCCTCGAGGCGAAGGACATCATCACGGACGTCCCCGCCGTCTTCGCCGGATGGCAGCGCGGCACCGTCGTGCGCTCCTGGCTGCTCGACCTCCTCGTCCTCGCGATCAACGAGGACCCGAAGCTCGACGCGCTCGAGGGCTACGTCGACGACTCCGGCGAGGGTCGGTGGACCCTCGAAGAGGGCATCGAGCTCGCGGTGCCGATGCCGGCGCTCTCCGCGGCCATGTTCGCGCGCTTCGTCTCGCGTCAGGGCAGCGCGTCCCCGACGATGAAGGCCGTCGCCGCACTCCGCAACCAGTTCGGCGGCCACGCCGTCAAGAAGGCGTAGTCGGTCGAGGTAACCCCCTCGACCCGTCTCGGCCCGCGTGCACGTCGACCATCTCCAGCTCTCCGACTTCCGGAACTACCGGGAGGCGGACGTCGACTTCGCACGCGGGCCGAACCTGTTCGTCGGCCGCAACGGCCAGGGCAAGACCAACCTCGTCGAGTCCATCGCGTACCTCTCGACCCTCGGGTCGCACCGGGTGCCGACCGACGCCGCCCTCGTCCGGCAGGGTTGCGACTCCGCGATCGTCCGCGCCCGACTGGCGCATGAAGACCGGAGCATCCTCGCCGAGGTGCAGATCAACCGGACCGGCTCGAACCGCGCGCAGGTGAACCGCTCGGCGATCAAGCCCCGCGAGCTCCCGCGCTACTGCACGAGCGTGCTCTTCGCACCGGAGGACCTCGCCCTCGTCCGGGGCGAACCGTCCGGCCGCCGTCGGATGATCGACGAGCTCCTGGTCCAGATCGCGCCGCGGATGCAGGGCGTGCTGGCCGACTACGACCGGACGCTCCGGCAGCGGAACACCCTGCTGAAATCGGCGCGGGCGACCGGTGCGAAAGCCGGGGCCCTCTCGACGCTCGACGTCTGGGACGACCGGCTCGTCGAGTTCGGTGCCGAGATCATCGCGGCCCGCGACCACCTCACCCGGCGCCTCGCCCCGTTCGTGACCGAGTCGTACGCGACCGTCGCGGGCGAGCGGCACCAGGCGTCGATCGCCGGCGTGCTGAGTGTCCGGGGTGCCGACCCCGAGGACGCGGCCGCGACCGACCCGGTGCTCGGTACCCCGGAGGAGCCGGTCTCGATCGCGTCCGCGGCCGAGGCGTTCCGCGGTGCCCTCGAGCGTCGTCGACGCGACGAACTCGACCGCGGCCTGACCCTGACCGGCCCGCACCGCGACGACGTCCTCTTCGAGCTGAACGGGTTACCGGCCCGGGGATACGCCAGTCACGGCGAGTCCTGGTCCTTCGCGCTGGCGGTGCAGCTGGCTTCGGCGACGATCCTCCGCGCAGAGTCCGCGCTCGGCGACCCGATCATCATCCTCGACGACGTGTTCGCCGAACTCGACGAGTCGCGCCGGGAACGCCTGGCCGGAGCGGTCGCGGACTACGAGCAGGTCCTCATCACCGCGGCGGTGCACGGCGACGTCCCGGGCCAGCTCGCCGCCCACACCGTGCGGATCGAAGCCGGCACGATCGTGACCGACGAGACGGACGCTGACCGGGCCTCCCGTCCGGATCCGACCCCGGCGGCGTCCTGATGCCCGCGCCCCGGAAGCCCGCCGAACCGTCCCGCGTCTACCAGCACTTCAAGGCGGTCTTCGGCGACCCGTCGAAGCGCGGGCTCGACGCGCGCCGACGCCGAGCCGCCGGGCAGGACCCGGACTCGGTGCCCTACGGCAAGGGACGCGAGCCCACCGGACTCGGCGACGTGATGGGCGCGCTCACCGCCGAACTCGGCTGGACCGAGCCGCTGGCACGCTCGGAACTGTTCGTGGACTGGCCGAGCGTGGTCGGCGACGAGCTCGCGAAGCACTCCACCCCGGTGACGATCGAGGACGGCGCCCTCGTCATCCGGTGTGACTCGACGGCCTGGGCGACGCAGCTCCGGCTCATGCGCGGGACGGTCACGACGACCATCGCCCAGCGGTACCCGGCGGCGGGCGTCGAGTCGATCCGGGTTTCCGGGCCCGACGCCCCCACATGGAAACGCGGCCTCAGGTCGGTCCAGGGGCGCGGCCCTCGCGATACCTACGGTTGACCAGACGAAATCATCCATCCGTCTGAGATTCGTCGCTCTGTGGGGCGTACGGCCCCCGGACCCGGGCCTCGCTGCGGTAGACTGGGGAGTGCAGTGTGCGGGCGTTCCGCGCGCAGGCAGGAGCACTCCCGACATGACATCTGAATCTGACGACGACCAGCGAGACCCGCAGAGTGACGAGGCCCAGCCGCAGGAGCAGGCCCCGCAGAGCGAACCATCGTACGGCGCAGACCAGATCCAGGTGCTCGAGGGCCTCGAAGCCGTCCGCAAGCGCCCGGGCATGTACATCGGGTCAACGGGCCCACGTGGTCTCCACCACCTGGTGCAGGAGATCGTCGACAACTCCGTCGACGAAGCCCTCGCCGGCTACTGCGACACGATCAACGTCACCATCCGTGAAGACGGCGGCGTCCGCGTCGTCGACAACGGCCGTGGCATCCCCGTCGACATCCACCCCAACGAGGGCATCTCGACGGTCGAGCTCGTCCTGACCGTGCTGCACGCCGGCGGCAAGTTCGGCGGTGGCGGGTACGCGGTCTCCGGTGGTCTGCACGGTGTCGGTTCCTCCGTCGTGAACGCGCTCTCGAGCGAACTCGACGTCGAGGTCCGTCGTCAGGGACACGTCTGGCGCCAGAGCTACACCGACGGTGTCCCGGTGTCGCCGCTGTCCCAGGACGAAGCGTCCGACGAGACCGGCACCACGATCACCTTCTGGCCGAACGCCGAGATCTTCGAGTCGGTCGAGTTCGACTACGAGACCCTGCGCACCCGCTTCCAGCAGATGGCCTTCCTCAACAAGGGCCTGCGCATCACGCTCGTCGACGAGCGCACCCCGGCCGAGGGTGAAGAGGCCCGCAAGGACTCCTTCCGCTACGAGCGCGGTCTCGCCGACTACGTCGAGTACCTCAACGCCCAGAAGAAGGCCGACCTGGTCCACCCGGACGTCATCGGCTTCGAGTCCGAGGACCCGGAGCGCAAGATCGCGCTCGAGGTCGCGATGCAGTGGAACACCTCCTACCAGGAGAGCGTCCACACCTTCGCGAACACGATCAACACGCACGAGGGCGGCACCCACGAAGAGGGCTTCCGCTCCGCACTGACGTACCTGGTGAACAAGTACGCCCGCGAAGCGAAGATCATCAAGGAGAAGGACGACAACCTCACGGGTGACGACATCCGCGAAGGGCTCACCGCCGTCATCTCCATCAAGCTCGGCGAACCGCAGTTCGAGGGCCAGACGAAGACCAAGCTCGGCAACACCGAGGCCAAGGGCTTCGTGCAGCGCGTCGTCGGTGCCGAGCTCACGCACTGGTTCGAGAGCAACCCGACGCAGGCGCGCGACGTCGTGCGCAAGGCGATCCAGGCCTCCCAGGCGCGCCTCGCCGCCCGCAAGGCGCGCGAGACCACGCGGCGCAAGGGCCTGCTCGAGTCGGGCGGCATGCCCGGCAAGCTCAAGGACTGCCAGTCGAAGGACCCGACCCTGTCGGAGATCTTCATGGTGGAGGGCGACTCCGCCGGTGGTTCCGCCGTGCAGGGCCGCAACCCGATGACGCAGGCGATCCTGCCGTTGCGCGGCAAGATCCTGAACGTCGAGAAGGCCCGGCTCGACCGCGCCCTCGCCAACCAGGAGATCCAGTCGATGATCACGGCGTTCGGCGCCGGCATCGGCGAGGACTTCGACCCGGACAAGGCCCGGTACCACAAGATCGTGCTGATGGCCGATGCCGACGTCGACGGCCAGCACATCACCACGCTGCTGCTCACGCTGCTGTTCCGCTACATGCGCCCGCTGATCGAGCGCGGCTACGTGTACCTCGCGCAGCCGCCGCTGTACCGCCTGAAGTGGACGAACGCGGCCGACCAGTACGTGTTCAGTGACCGGGAGCGCGACGCCATGCTGCAGGCCGGCATCGCCGCGGGCAAGCGCATCCCCAAGGACAACGGGATCCAGCGCTACAAGGGCCTCGGCGAGATGGACTACAAGGAGCTGTGGGACACCACGATGAACCCGGACACCCGGACGCTCCTGCAGGTCACGCTCGAGGACGCCGCCGCGGTGGACAGCGTGTTCGCCACGCTCATGGGTGAGGACGTCGACGCCCGTCGCCAGTTCATCCAGCAGAACGCGAAGGACGTCCGCTTCTTGGACATCTAGGCCGGGAGGCGCGGCGTGAGCCGCGTCGACCCGACCCGACCCCTCGTGGTCGCGCCCGGCGCGACCAACGGACGACGAGCCTCCAGGCTGTCAAGGAAGGCAACGCAAGCACATGGCTGACGACAACGAGAACGGCGCCGACGAGCCCGAGATCGTGCACGGCGACAGCGGGGACATCGTCGTCTCCGGTGACCGCATCTCGCAGGTCGACCTGCAGCTCGAGATGCAGCGCTCGTACCTCGACTACGCGATGTCCGTCATCGTCGGTCGTGCTCTGCCGGAGGTCCGCGACGGCCTCAAGCCGGTGCACCGCCGCGTGATCTACGCGATGTACGACGGTGGCTACCGTCCGGACCGGGCCTTCTCGAAGTGCTCGCGTGTGGTCGGCGACGTGATGGGGCAGTTCCACCCGCACGGTGACAGCGCGATCTACGACGCCCTGGTGCGCCTCGTGCAGCCGTGGTCGCTGCGGTACCCGCTCGCGCTCGGCCAGGGCAACTTCGGTTCGCCCGGCAACGACGGCGCCGCGGCCCCGCGGTACACCGAGACCAAGATGGCCCCGCTCGCCCTCGAGATGGTGCGGGACATCGAGGAAGAGACCGTCGACTTCCAGGACAACTACGACGGTCGCACCCAGGAGCCGTCGATCCTGCCGGCCCGGTTCCCGAACCTGCTCGTCAACGGCTCCGTCGGCATCGCGGTCGGCATGGCCACGAACATCCCGCCGCACAACCTCCGCGAGGTCGCTTCCGGTGCGGTCTGGGCGCTCGAGCACCCCGACGCCACGCGTGAAGAGCTGCTCGAAGCGCTGATGCAGCGCATCAAGGGCCCGGACTTCCCGACCGGCGCGCAGATCCTCGGCACCCGCGGGATCGTCGACGCCTACCGGACCGGTCGCGGGTCGATCACGATGCGCGCCGTCGTCAGCGTCGAGGAGATCCAGGGCCGCACCTGCCTGGTCGTCACCGAACTGCCGTACCAGGTCAACCCGGACAACCTGGCGATCAAGATCGCCGAGCTCGTCAAGGACGGCCGTCTCGCCGGCGTCGCCGACATCCGCGACGAGACCTCGGGTCGTACCGGGCAGCGCCTGGTCATCGTGCTGAAGCGTGACGCGGTCGCCAAGGTCGTGCTCAACAACCTGTACAAGCACACCCAGCTGCAGGAGAACTTCGGCGCGAACATGCTCGCGATCGTCGACGGGGTGCCTCGGACCCTGGCGCTCGACGGGTTCATCAGCGCGTGGGTCGACCACCAGGTCGAGGTCATCGTCCGCCGCACCCAGTTCCGTCTGCGCGAAGCCGAGAAGCGTGCGCACATCCTGCGCGGCTACCTGGCCGCGCTCGACGCCCTCGACGAGGTCATCGCGCTCATCCGCCGGTCGCCCGACGTCGAGGAGGCCCGCAACGGCCTGATGGAGCTGCTCTCCGTCGACGAGATCCAGGCACGCGCGATCCTCGAACTCCAGCTGCGTCGTCTGGCCGCCCTCGAGCGCCAGAAGATCCACGAGGAGGCCGAGGCCCTCGAGCTGAAGATCGCCGACTTCGAGGACATCCTCGCCCGACCGGAGCGCCAGCGCACGATCATCATCGATGAGCTCACCGAGATCGTCGACCGCTTCGGGGACGACCGTCGCACCGAGATCATGCTCGGCTTCGACGGCGACATGAGCATGGAAGACCTCATCCCCGAGGAAGAGGTCGTCGTCACCATCACGCGCGGTGGGTACGTCAAGCGCACCCGCAGCGACCAGTACCGCTCGCAGCACCGCGGCGGCCGTGGTGTCCGTGGCGCCCAGCTCCGTGCGGACGACGTCGTCGACCACTTCTTCGTCACCACGACGCACCACTGGCTGCTGTTCCTCACCGACCAGGGCCGCGTCTACCGGGCGAAGGCGTACGAGCTGCAGGAAGCCGGGCGTGACGCCAAGGGCCAGCACTCGGCGAACCTCCTGGCCATGCAGCCGGACGAGAAGATCCAGCAGGTCCTCGACATCCGCGACTACGAGGCGGCGCAGTACCTGGTGCTCGCCACCGAGCAGGGTCTCGTGAAGAAGACGGCGCTCACCGAGTACGACACCAACCGCACCGGCGGCATCATCGCGATCAACCTCCGCGAGGGCGACAAGCTCCGGTCCGCACTGCTCGTCGACGAGCACGACGACCTGCTCCTGGTGTCGCGCCACGGCATGTCGCTGCGCTTCACCGCGACGAACGACACGCTCCGCCCGATGGGTCGCTCGACCTCCGGCGTGAAGGGCATGTCCTTCCGCGGGGACGACTCGCTGCTGTCGGCATCGGTCGTCTCGGACGACGGCTTCGTCTGGGTGATGACCGAGGGCGGCTACGCCAAGCGCACCTCGGTCGACCAGTACCGCATCCAGGGTCGTGGTGGTCTCGGCATCAAGGTGGCCCGTCTGGCCGCCGATCGAGGCGACCTGGTCGGTGCCCTGATCGTCGGTGAGGACGACGAGGTGCTCGTCGTGCTGCAATCGGGCAAGGTGGTAAGGTCTGCCGTGGCCGAGGTCCCAGCCAAGGGCCGGGACACGATGGGGGTCGTCTTCGCGAGGTTCGCGGAGAACGACCGGATCATCGCTGTGGCCCGAAACAGTGAGCGGAACCTGGACGACCAGGAGGACGCCGAGATCGAGCCTGCAGGCCCGGTCGAGACCGTCAGCCCGGACGACGCGGTCGCCGACGCCGCCGACGCAGAGCTCGTGGAGGAAGTCTCCACCGACGCACTGCCCACCGACGCCGCGCCTGTCGAGGCCGGAGAGGACGAGTCAAGCAATGAGTAGTGTCGCCGAGAAGCTCCAGCGGAAGGCGAAGCGGCCCGTCGGGACTCGTCAGGTCCGTCTGCGCCTGGTCTACGTCGACTTCTGGTCGATGGTGAAGCTGTCCTTCCTCATCGCCCTGGCCGGCTCGATCGTGATCGTCGTCGCCACGGCGCTGGTGTGGGTCATCCTCAACCAGACCGGTGTGTTCGACCAGATCGACAGCCTGTTGAAGGACGTCACCGGTCAGAACAGTTACTCGATCATGGACCAGTTCTCGCTGGGCCAGGTCCTCGGGTTCTCGATCGTCGTCGGCATCCTCAACGTGGTCGTCGGGACCGTGCTCGGCGCGATCGTCAGCGTCCTGTACAACCTCAGCGTGCGGATCACGGGCGGCGTGCTCGTGGGCTTCACCAACAACTGACCCGGTCCGGGTGGGCCGACTCGCTCGATTTCGCTCCGGCGCGATCGTGGGGTAGGCTTTCATCCGGTCTGAGGGGCTATAGCTCAGGCGGTTAGAGCGCTTCGCTGATAACGAAGAGGTCCAAGGTTCAAGTCCTTGTAGCCCCACCACAATTCAACTCCCGCGTCGGAAGTCTCGGCGTTGCGGCCCGTTCGGTCGCTTCGGGGCCTTAGCTCAGTTGGTAGAGCGCTGCCTTTGCAAGGCAGATGTCAGGAGTTCGAATCTCCTAGGCTCCACTCGAGAAGCCCCTGGTTGCGACTGTGTCGCTGCCCAGGGGCTTCGTTCTTTGCCCATACGCGCCGCCGCCCCTGCGGCGCGTATGGGTCGCCGGCGTGGCCGTTGAGCGCTGCCCGGGTTCGGCGTGCTCGCCGTCGATCGGCCGACTTGCCGTGGGTCTCGCGTCGAGAGGTCACGAGTCGTCGGTTGGCGGGCCTCCAAGCGACGGTTCGTGACCGGTCGGCGGATCTCCTGCGGGGTGTCGTGGCCGGTCGAGCGGCGGCTGGTGGCCGAGGTCGCAGGACGTGCCGTGTGGTGGTCGCCGAGGTCGCCCGAACTGCCGGGGCCGGCGACCTGCGGCGGCAGGTTGTACGACGTCGGCGGGTGGGTGGCGGCGTGTTGTGCGACCTCGACGCCGGGAGGTGGCGCGTTGCCGAGGTCGCAGGACCTGCCGTGTGACGGTCGTCGAGGTCGCGCGATCTGCCGGGGCCGGCGACGTGCGGCGGCACGTTGTGCGACGTCGGCGGGTGGGAAGCGGCGTGTTG
>NZ_JASDDD010000017.1:0-62371 GCF_030407555.1 Curtobacterium sp. APC 4022 | reverse complement strand
CACCTCTCCCCCGACGTCGACTCCCGCGACGAATCCGACGCCGGTCGCCGGAACGGTGCCGGGCACGGGAATCGGCACCCATGCCGGCAGCGGCATGGACGCCGGTCGACCCGGCGGCTCGCTCGCCTTCACCGGCCCGACGGTCGGCCTCGCCGGGCTCGGCGCCGCCGCCGTCGTGGCGCTCCTCGCCGGACTCGTCCTGCTCCGACGCCGCCGGGACACGCGCGTGCAGCGGGGTGACGGCGGGAGCTGAAGCACGGATCCGGGGCCGACGCGCCCGGACGACGGACGGGAGGCCCGCGGCGACACCGCCACGGGCCTCCCGTCCGTCGTTCCCGCGCCGGCGCGCCACCAGCAGGCCAGGGCGCCGGTGGGGCGGCTGCGGTCCGCTCCTCGTCCAGGTGGCACCGACCCCGGAGGCGTGCATAATGATCTGGCTCGGGATGTGAACGTGCACATGGGCGTGCCGCGGCCCCGGGCGGGAGAGAGCAACGATGGCGACCACGCGGGCAGAGCAGCCGCGGTCCCCCAGCATCCGTGACGTCGCGCGGGTCGCGGGCGTCTCGCACCAGACCGTCTCCCGAGTCCTCAACAACTCGGACGCGATCCGGGCCGAGACACGTGACCGTGTCCTCGCGGCGATGGAGGAACTGCAGTACCGGCCGAACCGGGCCGCACGTGCACTGGTGACGAGCAAGACCCGGACGATCGGGGTGCTGACGGCGCAACGGTCCCACTACGGGCCGACCGTGACCCTGCAGGCGATCGAGGACGCCGCGGTCCTCCGCGGGTACTCGGTGACGACGGCGAACATCGCGGTGCCGACGGACGGGGCGGTGCGCGACGGACTCGGGCACCTGCTCGACCAGGACGTCGAGGGCATCATCGTGATCGCCCCGCAGCAGCGCGTGTTCGACATCATCGAGGAGCTCGGCGTCCGGACGCCCTACGTCACGCTGCGCTCGAGCATCAACGAGGATCCGACCGCGCTCTGGGTGGACCAGATGGAGGGCG
This sequence comes from Curtobacterium sp. APC 4022, assembly GCF_030407555.1. Taxonomy (NCBI): domain Bacteria; kingdom Bacillati; phylum Actinomycetota; class Actinomycetes; order Micrococcales; family Microbacteriaceae; genus Curtobacterium; species Curtobacterium sp. APC 4022. The sequence continues at coordinate 61,357 of NZ_JASDDD010000017.1, read as the reverse complement.
CCCGGCTGGCGACCGCGCACCTGCTGGACCTGGGCCACGAGTACGTCCGGCACATCGCGGGGCCGCAGGACTGGATCGAGGCGGACGCCCGGATGCAGGGGTTCCTCCGCGAGATGTCGGACCGGGACATGCCGGTGCAGCCGCCGATCCTCGGGGACTGGACGGCCGACTTCGGCTACCACGCCGGACGGGAGCTGCTGCGGTGGCGCGACTGCACGGCGGTGTTCTGCTCGAACGACGCGATGGCCCTGGGCGTGATGCACGCGGCGCGGTCGTACGGGCTCGACGTCCCCGGCGACCTGTCGGTGGTCGGCTACGACGACATCCCCGAGGCGAAGCACTTCTGGCCGCCGCTCACGACGGTGCAGGTGGACTTCGCCGAACTCGGACGGCGCAGCGTGGACATCCTGCTGCCGAGCGGCGAGGACCTGCTCCGCCCGATCGACATCGTCCCGCAGCTGGTCGTCCGCGGCTCCACGTCCGCCCCGCGTCGCCGCTGAACCGCCGCAGGCCCGGGCCTGGGCGGGTCCCGGGCGCGTCGGGGCCCTGACCCCAACCCGAGGGACACCGCTTCCGCCCTGCGCGGAAACTGCCCGCAGCGTCACCGAAACGTGACCGATCCGAATTGACAGCCCGGCTGAGCGTGTGCGTAACATTGCCTCCGTTCCTCGATGTGACCGTTCACATCGGCTGTCACACGAGGATCACCCGGACGCGACAACGAAGTCCGCACGCACCCCCGTGCCCTTCGGATGCCGTAGCTGAACCACCGAAGGACTGCCGCATCGCAGCGGCAGAAGGAGATGCACCGTGGCGTCAACCCCACAGGGTCACGACCCGATCGCAAGCGGGCTCGAGACCCGTTCGATCACCGCTCCCGAGACGATCCTCGAGATGCGTTCCATCACCAAGGAGTTCCCTGGTGTGAAGGCGCTCTCGGAAGTCTCGCTGAGTGTCCGCGCCGGCGAGATCCACGCGATCTGCGGCGAGAACGGCGCTGGCAAGTCCACGCTGATGAAGGTGCTGTCGGGCGTCTACCCGTACGGCACCTACGACGGCCAGATCGTCTACGAGGGCGAAGAGGTCCGCTTCTCGAACATCAAGCAGTCCGAACAGGCCGGCATCGTCATCATCCACCAGGAGCTGGCGCTGATCCCGGAACTCTCGATCACCGAGAACCTGTTCCTCGGCAACGAGCCGGGCCGCTTCGGTCGCATCGACTGGACCGCAGCGCAGCTCCGTGCCCAGGACCTGCTGGCCCGCGTCGGCCTGTCCGACGACCCGGACACCCAGATCAAGAACATCGGCGTCGGCAAGCAGCAGCTGGTCGAGATCGCCAAGGCCCTGCACAAGGACGTCAAGCTCCTCATCCTGGACGAGCCGACGGCCGCCCTGAACGAGAACGACTCCCAGCACCTGCTCGACCTCATCGTCGGGCTGAAGGCCAAGGGCATCTCGAGCATCATCATCAGCCACAAGCTGAACGAGATCGAGCAGATCGCGGACGAGATCACGATCATCCGAGACGGCAAGGCCATCGAGACGCTCAACGTCAAGGCGGACGGCGTCAACGAGGACCGCATCATCCGCGGCATGGTCGGCCGCTCGCTCGAGTCCCGCTTCCCGGACCGCACCCCGAAGATCGGCGAGACCTTCTTCGAGGTCCGCAACTGGACCGTGCAGCACCCGATCGACTCGTCGCGTCTGGTCTGCAAGGGCTCGGACTTCCACGTCCGCAAGGGTGAGATCGTCGGCTTCGCCGGCCTGATGGGTGCCGGACGCACCGAGCTGGCGATGAGCCTGTTCGGTCGCTCCTACGGCACCTGGCTCGACGGGCAGATCATCAAGGACGGCCAGGAGATCAAGGTCACCAACGTCCAGCAGGCGATCAACAACGGTCTCGGCTACGTGTCGGAGGACCGCAAGGCCCTCGGCCTGAACCTGCTCGACACCGTGAAGCGCTCGACCGTCGCGGCGGACCTCAAGAAGATCGCCAAGGGCGGCGTCGTCGACTCCCTCGAGGAGTACTCGGTCGCCGAGAAGTACCGGAAGCTCCTCCGCACCAAGGTGCCGAGCGTCGAGGACAACGTCGGCAAGCTCTCCGGCGGGAACCAGCAGAAGGTCGTCCTGTCGAAGTGGATGTTCACCGACCCCGACCTGCTGATCCTCGACGAGCCCACCCGCGGCATCGACGTCGGCGCGAAGTTCGAGATCTACGGGATCATCCAGCAGCTCGCGGCCGAGGGGAAGGGCATCATCCTCATCTCGTCCGAGCTCCCCGAGCTCCTCGGTCTCTCCGACCGCATCTACACCATCTTCGAGGGGCAGATCACTGCTGACCTCCCGGCCGACCAGGCCGATCCAGAAACGCTCATGCGCAGCATGACGTCCGCGCGGAAGGGCGCCCCCGTCTCATGAACAACCTGAAGCTGCTCTTCGGCAAGGGCAACTCCATCGGCCAGTACGGCATGATCATCGCGCTCATCGTGCTGCTCGCCTTCTTCGCGTGGACCACGCAGGGGCTGGTCCTCGAGCCCACGAACGTGATCAACCTCTTCCTGCAGTACTCGTACATCCTGATCCTGGCGCTCGGGATGGTCATGGTGATCATCGCCGGCCACATCGACCTGTCGGTCGGTTCGGTCGCGGCGGTCGTCGGCATCGTCGTGGCGCAGTCCATGTCGGTCTGGCACTTCCCGGTGTGGGCCGCGATCATCCTGGGCCTCGTCATCGGCGCCCTGATCGGTGCTTGGCAGGGCTTCTGGGTGGCGTTCGTGAAGGTCCCGGCCTTCATCGTGACGCTCGCCGGGCAGCTCATCTTCCGCGGTGCGAACCAGATCATCGGCGCCTCGACGTCGGTCCCCGTCCCGGAGGCCTACACCCCGATCGGTGCCGGCTTCCTCGGTGACTTCGGTCCGGACTTCGGCTTCAGCAACGGCACGCTGATCATCGGTCTCGCGACCGTGCTCGCCCTGATCATCATCGAGGCGCGTGGCCGTGCCCGCCGCAAGAAGATGCAGGCCGAGGTCCCGCCGCTGTGGGTCTCGATCGTCCGCACCGGTGTCCTGGTCGCCGTCACCCTCTTCGCCACGTACCTGTTCGCCGCCGGTCCGGTCGGCACGTCCGTCCCGGTCGTCGCGATCATCCTCGGCGTGCTCGTCATCATCTACGGCTTCGTCACGAAGAACACCATCTTCGGTCGCCAGGTCTACGCCGTCGGTGGCAACGCCAACGCCGCGATCCTGTCGGGCGTCTCCGCGAAGAAGGTCAACTTCTTCGTCATGATGAACATGTCGATCCTCGCCGCGATCGCCGGCATGGTGTTCGTCGCCTACTCGGGTGCCTCGGGCCCCGCGGACGGCACCGGCTGGGAGCTCGACGCGATCGCCGCCGTGTTCGTCGGTGGTGCCGCGGTGGCCGGTGGTGTCGGCACGGTCTCCGGGTCGATCATCGGTGGTCTCGTGATGGCGCTGCTGTCCAACGGTCTGCAGCTGATGGGGCTCGAGTCGAACAAGGTGCAGATCATCCGTGGTCTGGTCCTGCTCGTCGCCGTCGCCTTCGACGTCTACTCGAAGTCGCAGGGCCGTCCGTCGCTGATCGGCGGCATGATGCGGCAGTTCCAGCGGAAGGACACCGAGCAGAACACCGTCGGTGCCCAGCAGCCCCGCTCGATCGACGACCAGCCCGAGAAGCCCACCCTCCCCTAGCTCGGGCGACCGCGGCGGTCGGGTGACCGACCGCCGCTCCACCCGGTACGACCCATCCACACAGCGGGGCCCCGGCCCCAACTCCTCAACGAAGAGAAAGCAATCACATGCGCAAGAAGATCGTCGCCGGCGTCAGCCTGGCGCTCATCGCGGGCCTCGCCCTCAGCGGCTGCTCGGCCCGTGGCGACTCGGGCTCGAGCTCGACAATCAAGAAGGGTGACCTCATCGGTGTCGCCCTCCCCGCCAAGACCTCGCAGAACTGGGTCCTCGCGGGCGCCGCGTTCAAGAAGTCGATCGAGAAGGCCGGCTTCAAGGCCGACATCCAGTACGCCAACGCCGGCAGCCCGGTCCCGGACCAGCAGTCGCAGATCTCGGGCATGGTCACCAAGGGCGCGAAGGCGATCATCGTCGGTGCCGCCGACGGTTCGCAGCTCGGCTCGCAGGTCAAGGCCGCCAAGGCCGCCGGTGCGACCGTCATCGCCTGGGACCGCAACATCCTGAACACCGAGAACGTCGACTACTACGTCGCGTTCAACAACTTCAAGGTCGGCCAGCTCCAGGCGCAGGCGCTCCTCAAGGGCCTCGAGGAGAAGAAGGGCGACAAGCCGTACAACGTCGAGCTCTTCGCCGGTTCGCCGGACGACGCCAACGCCACCGTGTTCTTCAACGGTGCGATGGACGTCCTGCAGCCGAAGATCGACGACGGCACGATCAAGGTCGTCTCCGGTCAGACCTCGTTCCAGAAGGTCGCCACGCAGGGCTGGCTCGCACAGAAGGCCCAGTCGCGCATGACCGACCTCCTGGCGCAGTACTACACCGGTGACACCGAGCTCGACGGCGTCCTCTCGCCGAACGACACGCTCGCCCGTGCGATCCTCACCGCGACCAAGGCCGCCGGCAAGGACAACCCCGTCGTCACCGGTCAGGACTCCGAGACCGCGTCGATCCCGCTCATCATGCAGGGCACGCAGTACTCGACCATCTACAAGAACACCACCGACGAGGCCCAGGCCGCGATCGACCTGGTGTCCGACCTGGCCGACGGCAAGAAGCCGAAGACCGTGAGCGACAAGAACAACGACAACGGCAAGAAGATCGTCCCGACCGTCGAGCTGACCCCGGTCCTCGTCACCAAGGACAACGCCGTCGAGGCGTACTCGAACGACGACACCCTCGAGGCACTCGCCAAGAAGGGCTGAGTCTCCCCGACCCAGCAGAAGGGCCCCGTCGCGTCAGCGACGGGGCCCTTCCGTCGTTCCGGCAGGGAGCGGAAGGGACCGCGTGGTGACCGGTCTGGAGGCTCGCCCCGCGCCTCCAGACCGGTCCCGTCCGTCGTCCGGCTGCGCCCCGCACGGCCAGCGCTCCCGCTACCGCTCCCCCGCGTACCGCGGGTCCGCCGCCGGGTCGTACCGCGCTCCCGCCGCGCTCGTGAACTCCTGCGCGTCCGGGTGCTCGGCCTGCCACAGTGCGCCGACCTGCCCCAGCTCGACCGCCCCACACCGGGTGTCGGCCTGTGCCGACTCGGCAGCAACCGCGATCGCGAACACGACCGGGTCCTCGTCACCGAGGTCGACCGGGTGCCCGGACGCCCGCATGCACCCCACGTACCGGTCCCACGCCGCGATGTACTCCGGCCTCGTGACGACCCCGTCCTCGACGGCGTCCTGCTGCTCGGGCGACGGACCCGGCACCGGGTCCGGACGTGCCCACGCAGCCCAGACGGTCATCGGGCTCCCGGCGTGGTCCACCCGGACGACCGGCCGCTCCCCCGCACTCGACCCCACGGGCAGGGTGACCGACGTCCCGCAGTCCGCGGTCGTCGGCTCACCATCGCCCTCGTCCGCCCCGACGGTGACGGTCGCGGTCTCGGGCGGCGCGCACTGCAGCCCGACGGCGACGTGGTGCGCGCCGGACGGCCGGTCGGGCAGTGTCAGGCTCGTCGCCCCGTCGCTGACGCGGACGACCGGTGCGCCGAGCAGGGTCACGTCCCCGGCTGCACCGGTCTCGACGAGGGCTGTCGCGTCCTCGGGGGCGAGCGTCTGCTGCAGGAACCCGGTGCCGACGAGCGCTCCGGCGGTGAGGGCGCCGGCGGCGACGAACGCGCCGACGCCGATCGTCGGCACGAGCCAGCGACGCCGCCTGGCGGAACGACCGACGCGGTCGACGAGCAGGGCGCGGAGGGCGTCGTCTCGGGAGGTCGTGTTCATCGTGGTCCTCCGGTGGTGGTCGCGGGTGCTGTGGGGGCCGCCGTCTGCTCGGCGAACTGTGCGCCGAGGCGTTTCCGGGCGCGGGAGAGGCGGGACTTGACGGTCCCGATCGGGACACCGAGGACCTCGGCGGCCTCGGCCTCGCGGTGCCCGGCGATCACGCAGAGGGCCAGGACCTGCTGGTCGGCCGGGGAGAGCCTCCGGAACGCGGCGACGGCAGCGCCGTCGTCGTGTCGGTCGGCCGGGTCCGGAGCGTGGTCGGCGGGCGGGAGTGTGGCGAGCAGGCGCCGGTACCGCATCGTGGTCCGCGTCGCGTTGCGGGCCACGTTCGTCGCGGTGACGAGCAGCCACGGCAGCAGGTCACCGTCGACGAGCCGGGCGCTCCGTCGCCGCCGCCAGGCTTCGAGGAAGACGACGGCCACGACGTCGTCCACGTCCACCTCAGGCGGCACCAGCCGGAGCGCGTGGCGGTGCACGCGGTCGCGGTGACGGTCGAAGACGCGGCCGTAGGCCTCGCCGTCACCGCGGCCCGCGGCCGCCCAGTCCTCGGCGTCGTCGCCGCTTCCGGTTCTCATGTCCTGGAGTGTCCGGCACCGCCCGGATGGTTCCACCCGGTCGTACCCGCGTGTCGGAGCGGTGCCCCTTCTGCGGTCCGGTCAGTCCCGGCGCTGCATGGCGGTCAGGCGCTCGTTGTACGCCTTGAGCTCGGCGTCGCCGTCGCGCTCGGCCTGGCGGTCCTTGCGCTTGGCGATGCGCTCGTCGGAGCGCACCCAGTTCCGCACGACGAGCAGCGCGACGAACACCATCGGCAGCTCGGACGCGCCCCACGCGATGCCGCCGCCGACGTGCTGGTCGTCGAGCAGGGCGCGGTCGTTCGTCTGCCCGAGCGCGTGGAACCAGTCGATCGCGTACACCGACTGCGACGTCATGACGGCCACCCCGAAGAACGCGTGGAAGGCCAGCGTCGCGAGCAGGGCGATGATGAGGATCGGGTACTGCGGACGAGCCGGGCCCGGGTCGATGCCGACGAAGACCCAGAAGAACAGGTACCCGCTGAACACGAAGTGCACGACCATCACGACGTGCCACTCGTGCGACTGCATCGCGTACTCGAACGCTGGCGTGAAGTAGAACACCACGAGGGACCCGGCGAAGATGACACCGGCGACCGCGGGCTTGCCGAGGAACTGCATCCACCGCGAGTGCACGAACAGCATCAGCCACTCGCGAGCGCCGCGGGAGCCGTCGTTGCGGACCGGCAGGGTGCGGAGCGCCAGCAGCACCGGACCGCCGAGGACCAGCGGCAGCGGGACGAACATCATCAGCAGCATGTGCTGGACCATGTGCGACGAGAAGTGGATCATGCCGTAGACCGCCGGGCCGCCGGAGGTCGTCCAGATGAACACGGCGCAGCCGAGCAGCCACGCGATGGTCCGGCCGACCGGCCACGAGTCACCGCGCTGCCGGAGCTTCCGGACGCTCCACAGGTACCAGCCGGCGCCGACCAGGGCGAGCGCGAGCCACATCCAGTCGATGTGCCACTGCGACAGGTACGTCTGCATGGTCTGTACCGGCGGGTACGCGTAGCCGATGAGCCCTGAGCGGGTGTCCGCCCCGGTCTCCGGCGTCTGCGGGATCGGCGGCTGGCTGCGGGACACCGCGACCGAGACACCGATCGCGACGGCCATGAAGACGATCTCGGCCAGGGCGAACCGCACGAACAGGCGGCGGTCGGTCGGCGCGCGGAGCAGCCCCGGCACGAGCTTCCGCCGCTGCACGACCCCGGCGATGCCGAGCAGCACCAGGATCGTGGCCTTGGTCGTGATGAGCCACCCGTAGGGCGTCGTGAACAGGTCGAGCGGCCCGGTCAGCCGGAGCTGCGCGTTCACGATGCCCGAGAACGCCACCGCACCGAACGCCCACCCGGCGAGCGTCGAGTAGCGGGCGACGACGCGTCCGGTGGCGCCCTTCATCCGGGTGCGGAGCAGCACGACGGCGACGAGCCCGCCGGCCCACACGCACACCCCGAGCAGGTGCACGGCGAGGGAGTTCACGGCGTTGGCGTGCTCGAGCGACCCCGCGGCGTGGCCGGACAGGGCGAGGGGCAGCAGCGCGAAGAGCGCCGCGACGGTCGCGAACGCCAGGGTGGTGGCGCGGGTGGCCAGTGCCGCGAGCACCGTCGCGATGAGGATCGCGGCGGCGGAGACGACCAGCGACTGGCCGATCTCGACCTGGAACGCGAAGAGCAGGAAGTTGCGGGCGAAGACGGGGCTGGTCAGCGGGACACCCAGCGTGTTCGCCCCGGTGAGCACGATGCCGACGACGGCGGCCAGGAACCAGATCGACCCGGCGATCGCCGCCCAGCGTGCGGCCCGGTGCTGCACCGACGACATCGCACCGTGGTCGGCCTTCTGCGCCGGCAACGCGAACGCCGCGACGATGAGCAGGCCGACGGTCAACGCCGCGACGCCGTCGTGGACCCCGCGCGCGGCCACCAGACCGAACTGCACCAGGTCACCGGCGGACTCCAGCTGCTGGTTCGCGGTGAACGCGCCCGTGATCGTCATGCCGAGGACCGCGCACGCGACCACGAGGGGCAGGGCGATGACCAGGACGGTCGCGACGGTGGACGTGCGGGTGGTGACGGGCGCGTGTTCCGGTGCCGGGCCTCCCGTCCGGGTGGCAGTGTCCGGACGCTGCGCGCTGTCCGGACGGTGGGCGCTGTCGGTCCCGGTGGCGCTGTCCGGTTGGGGCTGAGAAGACGTGACGGCCATACCTGTCTCGGGTCGGTTCCGTCCGCGGTCCGCGGACCCTCCATCGTAGGCGCGCCGCTCTGGACCCACCATGTGGATCCACCCCCTGGTCCGCACCCGACCAGCCACGTCCGCCCGGGTCGGCCAGTAGGCTTCCCCCGTGCTGCTCTCCGACCGTGACATCACCGCCCAGCTCGACCAGGGCCGGATCGGCCTCGACCCGTACGACGCCGCCCTCGTGCAGCCGTCGAGCATCGACGTCCGGCTGGACAAGTACTTCCGGCTGTTCGACAACCACAAGTACCCGCACATCGACCCCGCGTTGGACCAGCCCGACCTGACGCGCCTGGTCGAGACCGACCCGGACGAGGCCTTCGTGCTGCACCCGGGCGAGTTCGTGCTCGGTTCGACCTTCGAGGTCGTCTCGCTGCCGGACGACATCGCCGCCCGGCTCGAGGGCAAGAGCTCGCTCGGACGGCTCGGGCTGCTGACGCACTCGACCGCCGGCTTCATCGACCCGGGCTTCTCCGGCCACGTGACCCTCGAGCTGTCCAACGTGGCGACGCTGCCGATCAAGCTCTGGCCGGGGATGAAGATCGGGCAGCTCTGCTTCTTCCAGCTGTCGAGCCCGGCCGAGAAGCCCTACGGGTCCGCGGACTACCAGTCCCGCTACCAGGGGCAGCGCGGACCGACGGCGTCGCGGTCGGCACTGAACTTCCACCGGGCGGACGTGTCCCAGCCGCGCTGAACGGGCCTCCCGGTCGGTTCGCCGAGTCGCCAGCGGAATCCGGTACGAAATACGGAATCCTGTGTATCGTTGCCGACATGCCGCCTGGACACGCTCGTGCGTCGATGACGACGCTCTCCGCCGCCGCGATCATCCGTGACGCCCGGCAGCGCGCCGACCTGACCCAGGTGCAGCTCGCCCGGCGGGCGGGCGTCACCCAGAGCGTGATCAGCACCTACGAGAACGGGCGTCGCGAGCCCTCGCTCGCCGCCCTGCAACGTCTGCTGCTCGCCGCGGGCTTCCGCACGTCGATCGACCTGCAGCCCGTCTCCGAACCCCTCCCCCTGCGCGAGCTGGTCCACCGGCACCGTGACGAACTCTGCGCTTCCCTCGCCCAGCACGGAGCCGTCGCCGTCCGCCTGCTCGTCGGCGCCTCCGGACCGCACCGCGAGGACGACTGGCCGGCCGACGTCGAGCTCGTCGTGGACCTGACCCCGCCCACCGGCATGTTCGCGCTGATGCGGATGCAGGACGACGCCGAGGCCCTGCTCGGCGTCCGCGTGGACGTCCTGGCCGCCGACGCGCTGCCGGACGACGTGCTCGAGCGGGCGGTCCTGCTGTGACGGCGCCCGTCCGGCAGTCCCTGGACGACGTCATCGCGTCCTGCGACCGGATCCGCACGTACGTCGCCGACCCGGCCCTGCCCGAGGAACTGGTGCACGACGCCGTGCGGATGCGCCTGGTCGACATCGCCGCCGCGGTGCAGCGTCTCCCGCCGACGATGACCGTGCAGGAACCGGCCGTGCCGTGGTCGCAGGTGTCCGCGCTCGCGGAACGGTTGACGCGGCGGCCGATCGAGACCCCGGCGTCCGTGCTGATCGGCACGGCGCGGACCGACGTGCCGGTCCTCTGTGCCGCGGCACGCCGGATGCGCGCCCGCTGCGCCTGAGGTGCGACGGCAGCGGCAGCGTCGGGCATTGCCGCCCGCAGCGAGCGGCGACCGCTCGTCAGTCCCCGTGAACGATGCAGACCGCGTCGAGGTCGAGCGATGCCTCCAGCGCCGCCGTCACCCCGCGCTCGCCGTCCTCGTCGAACGGCGTCACCGTGTCGACCCACCACAGCGGCACCGCGAGCGCCGGGGCATCGGGCAGCAGCCGGGCGACCTCGTCGACCTCGTCGACCCGACGCACGCCGAGCACCGTGATGACCGGGTGCGTGGCGTCGCGGCAGACCTGCAGCATCGGCCCGTCGTCGAGCGCCCGGACGCCCCACGCGTCGTCGTGGAGCAGCAGCGCCTCGGCCACGTCACGGACCTGCACCTCGCCGCGGCAGAGGAGGGTCACGTCACGCGGCACCCGGGGACCCCTGACCGCCGTGCTGCATCGCGTGCGGCCCGAGTGCGCCGTCGTCGTGGGCGGCGTCGAGGGGCGCACCGCCGACGAGCTGCAGGAAGCGGTCCTCGTCGATGCGGTCGAGGAACGACTCGAGCGCGGTCCAGCCGTCCTCGAACCGGACGACCAGGCCTTCGCCGACCTCGCCCGCGAAGGTGTCGGTGGTGGTGCGGACCGGCGGCCACTCGCCGCGGCGGTCCAGGAAGCGGGTGGCCTCGGGGCCGACGATGACCGCGAGCGGCTCGGGTTCGCCGTAGCCGACCGCGCGGACCAGGTGGTCGGCGTCCCCGCGGCGCTGCATGACGACGCCGAAGACCGGCTCGACGTCACTGGCGACCCGGTGCACCGCGTCGAGCAGGCGGGAGGCGAGCTGCGGGTCGGACCCACCCTCGGGGACGGTGAGGACGGCGGACATCGTCTCGACGACGACCCCGCCGGTCAGGTGCGCGGTCATCGTCGCGGCGAAGCCGTCGCCGATCGCGTAGGAGGTGCTGATGCCGGGCGACTCGTGCATCGCGTACTGCGTGACGACCCACCGGTCCCAGGTCGACGTCAGCGGTTCCGAGGTGCCCCACCGCGTCGGGCAGGTGCCGACCGTCTCGCACAGCGCCTCGATCGCGGAGCCGATGTCGACCGTGCGCTCGTCATGGTGGCGGAGGGTCAGGTCGATGCTGATCTGCCGGACCGAGCCGACGGCGTCGCGGTGCTCGGGCGAGGGGTCGCCGAGGAGTTCGGGACCGTGCGTGACGAAGTCGTCGAGGCTCGCGTTCGGCACACCCGTGCGGCCGTCGCGGAGCGCCCCGTCCGGTCCGCGGACCGCCCACGCAGCGCCGTGCGCACCCAGCGCGTGCCGCAGGGCGGGGGTGAGTGCAGCCTCCTGGCCGGTCCGCAGGACGACCGTGCGACCGGCCGCTTCGGCGCGACGCAGCAGGGAGTCGAGGGAGTCCGTGAGCCACACCACGGGGGCGCTGGAATCCACCACGATGGCCGGGCCGACCACGTCGTCGATGAGGGGGTGTCGGACCATTCCGGTTCCTCCTCGGGTCGGTCGTGCGAGCTCGGTGATCCCCTCGGACGCTACACACGGCCCCCTGGCGATGTCCGTCGGAGAGCGCGGCTCACAGCGGAGAGACAGGGGCGGACGGGAGGCCCGGCGTGCGTCCGCCACGGGCGTCCGGCTGGCATCCAGCGGAAGTTCCGCTAGGCTGGTGCGGTCCCGTTCGACGGGATGCGCGAGTGTAGTTCAATGGTAGAACTCCAGCTTCCCAAGCTGGTAGCGCGGGTTCGATTCCCGTCACTCGCTCCGATTCCTCCTCCAGGCTGATGGCGCTGCACGTGCCGCTCAGACCGTCGCCGCTGCGCGGGCCTGGCCCTCGCACTGGGGTTCCCCGTACGCCCACCGACGCCGGACTCGAGTCCGAAACCTCCTCACGACATCTTCGTGAGGAGCGGACCCCATGCCGACGACGACACCGCACCACACCGTGCCGGGTTCGACCGGAACGACAGAACGTCCTCCCGCCGCGGTGGATCGGGAGTTCGCGACGATCGTGGCCGGGAACGCATCGCTGCTCCGGGCCATCGCCGTGCGGATCCTCGGTGGTTCCAGCGACGCGGACGACGTCGTGCAGGAGACCTTCATCGCCGCCTGGACACACCTCGACGGGGTGCGGGACGCTGACGCCGTCACCGCGTGGCTGGTGACCACGGTCCGACGCCGGAGCTTCGACCGGCTGCGGAGCGCCGCGGTGCGGTACCGGACGGAGCTCGACGACTCCGTGGCAGCGTGCACCGAAGACACCCCCGGTGCGGTCGCGGAACGGACGTCACTGGTCGCAGCGGCACAGCGGGTCCTCGACGGCATGACGCCGGCGCAGCGCCGGTGCTGGGAGTTGCGTCACCTCGAACACCGCTCCTACGCCGAGATCGCCGACGCCCTGGGTCTGCCCCAGTCGACCGTCCGCGGCCAGATCGCTCGCGCCCGAGCCGTGATCGCGGGCGCCCTCGTCCTCTGGCGCTGACAGGGGCACGACCGCCGGACGCTGCTCACGCAGAATGGAGACGGCACGGCGACCATCGAGGACACCGCGACCGGCGTGACGCGTCACAGATGAGTTCGTCTGGAAGGAAACAGTGAAGTGGTGAGCCGCAGGAAGGCTTCAGCAGTTCTGACGCTCATCCTGGCCGCGGTGCTCTTGAGCGCTTGCACTGGCGCACCGCTCGGTGGTGCGCCAACCCACCAGGCATTCGAGGAGCGGGTTTCCGGGACGTGGGTCGAGAAGTCCGGCGCCGCAACCGCGACGCTCGTCCTTTCCGGGAGCGGGAAGTTCGAGGCACGCAACTTCCCGGCCGTCCTCGTGTGCAACAAGTCACCCGGTGGCCCCGAGCTCCAGGCATGTCTCTCGAACCCGGGTGCCAGCTCGATCTCCGTTGACGGCACGTGGTCGGTGCTCGACGACGAGCAGGGAATGCTCGAGCTCGACAGCGACGGCCAACTCTTCAGCGTCGCGTACCGGGACTTCGACAGCTTCTCCGCGAAGTCCTTCTCCCTCGGCTTCTACTCTGGGACGACGGACAAGCCGGAACCGGACTTCGTCTTCGCGCGACGCTGACCGCGTTCGTGGCCGGACTGCGGGACGGCACGCCCCTCGTCGAGCGATCCACATGGACGGAGAAGGTGAAGTGGTGACAAGAGGCCGGGTAGGCGTCGCAACGCTGATCGCGCTGCTGTCGGTCGCGTTGACCGGGTGCGTCGTCCCGGCACAGCCGGAGCCCCAGGACTACACCGGCACCTGGCGACTCCAGGGAGAGAGCGGCGACCGCGCCGCCGAGTTCACCGTGTCCGCCGACCGGACCTACACGGCGCGCAACATCCCCATCAACCTCGCATGCCGGACCGGGAACGCCGCGACGAGCCCTCCGGGTTGCGCGGACGGCGGGTACCCGACGAACTTCTCCGGGCACTGGAAGGTGGCAGAGGGGAGCTCGCCCGGGATCCGCTTCTACTATGCCGATCGGTTCGTGCGCCAGGGCTACGTGGACAGCGGCGGACTCGCCTTCTACGTCGGGACACTCGATGCTCCCCGCCCGGATTACCTCTTCGTGCGTGCGTCCTCGAAGTGACTCGAGCGGGCTCGTCGAGCCGACGCTCCTGAAGGGCCCGGCTCCCGGAGCTTGCAGCCCTCTCATGGCCGTCAGTCGCCACGAGCCCTAGCCTCGACTCGCCAGACGATCGTCTGGCGAGTCGAGTTCTGGGAAGGAACCCGTCCATGCGTCACGCTCCTCGCCCCCGCTGGTCCACGGCGTTGTTGGTCACCGGTGGAGTCCTCACGGCCGCGTCGCTCGCTGTCGGGGCCACCGGGCCACTCCCCGCAGCACACGCCGACACCGGCACGTCGGTCGGCTCCGCCGTGGCCGCGTCCTCGTCGTCCCGCGGTGGCCTGCACTACGTGGCGCTCGGGGACTCGTACGCCTCCGGGTTCGGCGTGGCGCCCTACAGTTCGGGTCCGGCGGCCGGCTGCGCGCAGTCCACGACCGACTACCCGCACCAGGTCGCATCGTCCCTGGGCCTCCGACTCGACGATCGGAGCTGCGCCGGCGCGACGACCGCCAACGTCACCCGGGTGCCGCAGCCGACCGGTGCGGGGAAGGTCACCGCCGCCCCGCAGGTCGCTGCACTGTCCGCGAGCACCGACGTCGTCACGATCTCGATCGGTGGCAACGACCTCGGCTTCACCGACGTGGTCACGAACTGCATCGCGCTCGGCCAGGACGGTCCGCTGTTCTCCGACATCAACGGCGTGAGCTACGACCACTGCAAGGACCACTACTCCCCGGTCGTGCACGGTGTCGAGCGGGACCGTCTCGCCGCACGCATCAAGAACACCGTCGCGCCGCGGCTCGCACAGACGTTCCGGACGATCGCGCAGCGCGCACCACGGGCGAAGGTGTTCGTCGTCGGGTACCCGATGATCGCGCCGGACGCGGCCCAGTCCCCGAAGGGCTGCTTCTCGAGCATCATCGGTGACTCCGGGCTCGAGCCGCCGTTCCCGCAGAACTCGTTCCCGTTCACCAGCACCGACACCGCGTACTTCCACAAGACCGAGGCGGAGCTCGACGGCGCCATCCAGTCAGCGGCGCAGGCTCGTGGGTTCACCTACGTCTCGACCTTCGACGGGTCCGCGGCCCACACCGCGTGCGCCTCGGCGGGCTCGGCCTGGATCTCCGGGCTCACCCTGACGGACCACCCGGACCCGGCGAACAGCACGCAGCTCGGTGACACGGGCTACGGCCTGCTCTTCGGGTCGCTGCACCCGAACGCCGCCGGTGTCGCGTACCTGCGCGACCAGACCATCGCCGCGATCACCGGGGCGCACGGTCACACGCGCGGCTGATCGACCGGACGAGTGAGGCCGGGTCCACCGACGCGCTCTGCGTCGGCGGACCCGGTCCTTCTCGACCACAGCGTGACGGTGTTCAGCCGCGCTCGGTACGGACCGGGTGCGGCTCGCCGAGCAGTCGCCGGGTCCAGTCGGCCAAGGCCGAGACCGCCCGCCGCGACACCGTGGCGTCGGGCACCATGCTCGTGAAGCCGTGGAAGGCCCCGGGCCACACGTGCAGCTCGGCGTCGACGCCCGCGGCCCAGAGCGCGCTGGCGTAGGCGACCGTCTCGTCGCGGAACACCTCGGCGCTGCCGCAGTCGATGTACGTCGGCGGCAGGTCGGCCAGGGAGGTCGCGCGTGCCGGGGCGGCGTACTCGGACACATCGTCGGTACCACGGCGCTCGCCGAGGTAGGCGTCCCAGCCGGACCGGGTCATCTGACGGTCGGCGACCCCGACACCGTCGATCTGCTGCGTCGACACGGTGCGGTCGCGGTCGTCGAGCATCGGCGACACCAGGATCTGGCCGAGGACGGCCGGGCCGCCCCGGTCGCGCATCAGGAGCGCGGTCCCGGCCGCGAGTCCCGCGCCGGCGCTCTGCCCCGCGATGACGATGCGGTCCGGGTCGATGCCGAGTTCGTCGGCGTGCTCGGCGACCCACACCAGGCCGGCGGCGCAGTCCTCGACCGGGTAGGGGTCCGGGTGTTCCGGGGCGAGGCGGTAGTCGACGCTGATGAGGACGACGTCGTGGTCGAGCAGCCAGTCGTCGTAGGAGTCCAGGTTGCCCAGGTGGTGGCCGAACATCATGCCGCCGCCGTGGATCGTGTAGACCCCGGTCGTCGGACCGGTGCGGCCGATGCGCTGGATGACCGCCAGTTCGATCGGGTCGCCGAGGTACCCGGGCACCGTGATGCTCCGACGCTCGAGACCGCGCGCACGCAGTCCGTCGTCGAGCGTCTCCAGGGGGACGTCGAGCTGGCGCATCCGGGGCAGCATCTCGGGCGTGAGGCGGAACGGTCCGCGTGCGGCGAGCGCGTCGAGGAACGGCCCGAGCTCGGGGTCGAACGGCGGGCGGGTGATGACGTCAGACATGGGATTCCTCCTGAGCGGTGGTGGTGGTTGCGGGGGCGGTGCGGGCACGGAGCACACCGACGACGACCAGGACGGCGGCGACGATCGTGACGACGACTCCGGCGATCGCGACAGCGCCGTCGAACGCCGCGGTCCGGTCCGGTGTCCAGGGCGTCGCACCGAGGCTGCCCGGCACGAGGGCGGCGAGGATCGTGCCGGTCGCAGCGATGCCGACGGCGGTGGCGACCTCGCTCGCGGTGTCGACGAGCGCGGCACCGATCGACGTCCGGTCGGCGGGCAGCCCCTGCAGGACGTTGTTGCCGGCCACGGCGCCGACGACGCGCATGCCGGCCGCGACGAGCACGAGGGCGACCAGGACACCGGGGTAGCCGAGTCGTGCGGTCAGGGCGAACACGGCGAGGCCGACGACGACCGCGGCGGCACTGAGGCGTGCGGCCCGGTCGAGCCCGACGCGTCGGACGAACGGCCCGACGAAGCGGCCACTGGCCAGCAGGACGACCACCTGGGGCAGCGTCCCGACCGCGGCGAGCGCCGGGGGCCAGCCCCAGGCGAACTGCAGCTGCAGGGTGACCACGTACGACAGTGCGGCCATCGCGAGCCCTGCGGCGGCCTTGTAGGCGAGCCCGCTCGAGACCAGCGGTCGGGCGATCAGCTGCAGGTCGAGCAGCGGGTGGCGTGCGGTGCGCTCCCGCACGACGAAGCCGACGGCCACCAGGACGGTCGCCGTTCCGGCCGCCCACCCGGCCCAGCCGGCAGCGCCGCTGACGACGAGCGTCGGGGTGACGAGGACGCCGACGATGCTCGCGGTGCCGAGCACCGCCCCGATGACGTCGACGGGGTCGCGGTGCAGGTCCTCCGAGCGGTCGGCGGCGATGCCCGCGCGGATGCCGATGACGGCGACGAGGGCGATCGGCACGTTCGCGACGAGCAGGACCTGCCACGGTGCCACGGCCAGGACGAACCCGCCGATGGTGGGTCCGACGGCGAGGCCGACCAGCCCGGCGGTGGAGATCACCGTCAACGCCCGGACGCGCAGGTCCTCGGTGCCGAAGAGCCGGAACGCCAGCGCCATCGAGCCGGGGGTCGTCATCGCGGCGGCGACGCCCATCAGCGCCCGGACGACGATGAGCTGCTCCACCGAGGTGACGAACACGGTCGCCAGGCTCGCCACGGCCAGGAGCACCAGGCCGACGAGCATCGTGCGACGACGGCCGACGCGGTCGGCGACCGAACCGAAGAGCAGCATCAGCCCGCCGAAGGCCACCGAGTAGGCGCCGGACACCCACTGCAGGGCGGTCGTCGAGGCGGCCAGGTCGCGGGCGATGGTGGGGAGGGCGACGTTGAGGACCGAGTTGTCGAGCATCTCGAACAGGAACACCGCGGACAGGCCGGCGAGCGGCAGCCAGGCGTCGCGGAGCCCAGCGGGTGGCGAGCCGGTCGGTGCCGATGAAGTCGGAGCTGATGAGGTTCGTCCGTGCACGGGTGCACTCCTTCGATGAAGAAGTGGCGACTCCCGTGAGACGCGTACGCGGTTCCGCCTGCCGGAGCAGAGCGGGTTTTTTCCCTCTGCGTCGAACCCTAACCCATACGGTGTCGTCATGGCCATCGCACCCTCGACCGACGGACCGACCACGCACGCGTTCGACCACGTGGTCATCGGCGGCGGGATCCTCGGCGCCGCCACCGCGCGGTCGTTGGCCGCCCGCGGCGAGCGCGTCCTGCTGCTCGAACAGCACGACCGCGGACACGTGCACGGCTCCTCGCACGGGGGCAGCCGGATCTTCCGCATGGGCTACCCCGACGCGGACTACGTCGAGCTGACGCTGCGCGCCTGGGACGCCTGGGCCGCGCTCGAGTCCGCGTCGGGCCGGACCCTGCTCGACCACACCGGCGCCGTCGACCACGGACGCCCCGAGGTCGTCGACGCGATCGCCGCCGCCCTCGACGCCGCGGGGATCGCCGCCGAACGGCTGGCCCCGGCCGAGGCCGCCGCCCGCTGGCCCGGCATCGCCTTCGAGGGGCACGTCCTGTCGCACGCGACCGCTGGCCGGATCCGTGCCGCGGACGCCCTGGAGGCCCTGCTCGACCTGGCAGCATCAGCCGGCGCCGACCTGCGCTTCGGTGTGCGGGTGACCGAGGTGCACGACGCCGGCGACACGGTGACGCTGCCCCTCGGGGACGGCACCACGGTCCGCACCGGCAGTGTCGTCGCGGCCGTCGGTGCCTGGGCGCCCACGCTGGTGGGTGCGCTGCTCGCCGGGCGTGGGGCGAGCCTCCCGGCCATCCGCGTCACCCAGGAGCAGCCCGCCCACTTCCCCAGCCACCTGCCGGACGAGGCGTGGCCCTCGTTCGTGCACCACCCGGCCGACGGCGGCGGGGTCTACGGGCTGCTGACGCCGGGCGAGGGCGTCAAGGTCGGGTTCCACGGCACCGGGCCGGTCGTCGACCCGGACGACCGCGACCGGACGCCCGACGCGGCCGAGGTGGCGCGGCTGCAGGCGTACGTCGAGCGGTTCGTGCCGGGCGTGGACGCGTCGCGGCCGACGCTGATCAGCTGCCTGTACGACAACTCCCCGGACGAGGACTTCGTGCTCGACCGGCGCGGGCCGGTGACCGTCGCGACCGGGTCCTCCGGGCACGGGTTCAAGTTCGCGCCGCTCGTCGGGGAGATGCTGGCGGACCTCGCGATGGGCGGCGAGCCGCACCCGCGCTTCGCCCTCTGACGCGGGCGCTCCCGGTCCGCCCCGTCTCAGTCCTGCTCGGTCGCCGCGCGCTCGGGGTCGTCCTCGGCGTCGTCGCGGCGGTCCTGGACGAGCTCCTTCGTGCGGAGCAGCCGCAGTGCCGTCACGAGCACCAGCCCACCGAGCACGTTGAACAGCAGCGTGTACCCGAACCACCCGAGCCACTGGCCGTAGGTGATCGGCGCGCCCGACTGGATCGCGCCGAAGACCAGCAGCGAGTCGAGGATCGAGTGGAACAGCTGCAGGCCCGCCAGCAGGAACCCGCCCGCGACGGCGGCGACGAGCTTCGCCGGGTCCGAGTCGGTGCCCTGCTGCATCCGGGTCATCAGCGTGATGGTGCTGCCACCGAGGACGGCGAGCACGATGCTCTGCAACCCGAACGGCGCGTCGATGTAGTGCGACGCGGACTCGGCGAGGGTGGCGTGCCACTGCGGGAACGCCTGCACCACCAGCCACATGAAGACCCACCCGCCGGCGAGGTTCGCGAGCAGGGTGCCGCCCCAGAGCTTCACGAGCTGCAGGACGGTCCCCTCGCGGGCGACGACCGCGGCGACGGGCATCAGGAAGTTCTCGGTGAACAACTCGCTGTGCGCCAGGTGCAGGGCGATGAAGCCGATGCCGAACGCGAGACCGGCGAGCAGGTGGCTGTCGGTCTCGGTGAGCACGGCGAGGTACGCCATCACGCCGAGGCCGACCTCGAGGCCGCCGAAGAACCCGGTGATGACGATCGCCCGGGTCGTGCGGTGCAGGCGTTCGGCGCCCTCCTCGATGGTGGCGTCGAAGGACTCGGCGAGCTCGTCCTCCACGGGGGCGTCGGTGGATCCCAGTTCGCGGCGGCGGTCGTCGGTCATCGTCCGGACGGTACTCAGCCCCGCCCGGGCTCCCCGCGGGGTGGGTCCGCGAAACGCAACGGGGGCGTCATCGCGCAGCGGTACTCCGTGGTGTGACGCCGCCAGGGTTGCGTTCCGGGGAAGCCAGTAGCGTGTGCGGATGCGCGTCGTCATCGCACCGGACTCGTTCAAGGGCACCGCGTCGGCGGCCGAGATCGCGGACGCCGTCGCCGTCGGCTGGCGGAGCGAACGACCGGACGACGACCTCGTCCTGCTGCCGATGGCGGACGGCGGCGAGGGCACCCTCGACGCCGTCGCCGCCGCGGTACCGGGCAGCGAACGCGTGGCGGTGACCGTGACCGGACCGGACGACCGGCCCGTCGAGACGGCCTGGCTCCGACTGCCGGACGGCCGCGCCCTGGTCGAGCTGGCGGCGACGAGCGGGCTGACGCTCCTCGACGACCTCCGCCCCGACACCGCCCACACCACCGGGTTCGGGCAGGCGATCGCCGCAGCCCTCGACGCCGGAGCGACCGGGCTGCTCCTCGGCATCGGCGGCAGCGCCTCGACCGACGGCGGCGTGGGTGCGCTGCAGGCGCTGGGCCTCGCGCTCGGGACGGCGGTGCCGGCGGGCGTGACCGGCGGGGCGGTGCTCGACCACGTGCCTCCCGTCGACACCGGCACGCTCCGATCCCTGCCGCCGCTGGGGGCCGTGGTGCTGACCGATGTGACCTCGCCGCTCCTCGGACCCGACGGCGCCGCCACCGTGTTCGGCCCGCAGAAGGGCGTGACGCCGGACCGTCTGGCCGTGCACGAGGCGCGGCTCAGCCGCTGGGCCGCGTGCTTCCCGGACGTCGACCCGACGACCCCGGGCGCAGGCGCCGCGGGCGGGACGGGCTTCGGCCTCCTGGCCTGGGGCGCCGTCCTCGCGCGCGGCGCCGCGACCGTCGCGGACGCCATCGGACTGTCCGACGCCGTCACCGGGGCCGACCTCGTGGTCACCGGCGAGGGCTGCTTCGACGCGCAGAGCGCTGCCGGCAAGGCGCCGACGGTGGTCCGGGCGCTCGCCGAGGCGCGCGGGATCCCCACGGCGCTGGTCGCGGGGGTGGTGGAGACGTCGGTCGACGGGTTCGCGCTGGCCGCCTCGCTCACGGTCATCGCGACGCAGACCACGGGCGAGCCCGACGACGCCCTCCGGGACCCGGTGCGGTTCGCCCGGATCGCCGGCGCGCGGTTCGCACGGGCGCAGGACGCCTGACGCCGCTCGCGGCCAGCACGCCCGATGCCGCTGGCAAGCAGCACGCCACGCGCCCCCGGGCAACCCGAGGGGTGCCCCGTCCGTACCTGTCACGTGTCGCGCAACCGGAGCAGGATCGTTGGCGGGCCGCACCCGGCCCGACATCCCCACCCCACGAGGAGACCCTTGCGCACCGTCAACGCGTACGCGGCACCGTCCGCGACCGAACCGCTCGTCAAGACCACCATCGAGCGCCGCGACCTCCTGCCCGGCGACGTCATGATCGACATCGCCTACGCCGGCATCTGCCACTCCGACATCCACACCGTCCGCGGCGAGTGGGGCCCCATCCAGTACCCGCAGGTCGTCGGCCACGAGATCGTCGGCCACGTCACCGAGGTCGGCGCGGACGTCACGAAGTACGCCGTCGGCGACCTGGTCGGCGTCGGCTGCATGGTCAACTCCTGTGGCGAGTGCGAGCAGTGCCTCGCCGGCCAGGAGCAGTACTGCCTGAAGGGCAACATCGGCACCTACGCCAGCGTCGACCCCGCCGACGGCACGATCACGCAGGGCGGCTACTCGCAGGCCGTCGTCGTGGACCAGGACTTCGTCCTCCGCGTCCCCGAGTCGCTCGACATCGAGAAGGTCGCCCCGCTGCTCTGCGCCGGCATCACGCTGTACTCGCCGCTGCACCACTGGAAGGCCGGCCCCGGCATGCAGGTCGCGATCGTCGGCCTCGGCGGCCTCGGT
Organism: Curtobacterium sp. APC 4022; assembly: GCF_030407555.1. Classification (NCBI taxonomy): domain Bacteria; kingdom Bacillati; phylum Actinomycetota; class Actinomycetes; order Micrococcales; family Microbacteriaceae; genus Curtobacterium; species Curtobacterium sp. APC 4022. Next base: position 39,542 of record NZ_JASDDD010000017.1, on the reverse strand, counting down.
CACATGGGCGTCAAGATCGCCGCGGCGCTCGGCGCCGAGGTCACCGTCCTGTCGCAGACCACCTCGAAGCAGGAGGACTCGCTCCGCTTCGGCGCGAAGGCCCACTACGCGACGAAGGACGCCGAGACGTTCGAGAAGCTCGCGAACTCGTTCGACCTCATCATCAACACGGTGTCGGCCAAGGTCGACATGGGTGCCTACCTCAACCTGCTCAAGGTCGACGGCACGATGGTCAACGTCGGTGCGCCGTCCGAGCCCCTCGAGGTCCCGGCCTTCGCCCTGATCCCGGGCCGCCGCAGCTGGGCGGGTTCCGCGATCGGCGGCATCCAGGAGACGCAGGAGATGCTCGACTTCTGCGCCGAGCACGGCATCCTGCCGGAGACCGAGCTCATCAGCGCCGACCAGGTGAACGAGGCCTACGAGCGCGTCCTCGCCTCGGACGTCCGCTACCGCTTCGTCATCGACGCGGCGACGCTCGCGTAACGACCTGCGCGCGACGTCACGCACGTCGTCCCGCCGGTCCACACCGCGAACGGGAGGCCCGTCACCAGCTGGTGGCGGGCCTCCCGTCGTGTGGTCCCCCCGTCCGGACCCGCTGTCCCCCGATACGGGCGCGAACCTGGCCGGGACCTCGACATCTCCCAGGCAAGGTCCGCGGAACGCCGTCCCGGGACGGCAGCGCACGCAGCGACTCGCGTCACGATCCCGAGCGAGGGAAGGTGGAGTCATGACGAATCCGGAGAACTCGGCACCGAACGGCGCGATCGTCGCCGTGTCGGGCACCGACACCGGCGGCGCCGTCAAGGACCTCGCCGGCATGTACGCGGGCCGGACCTGGTATTCCTCCCCCGTCGACCACGACTACTGGTACAAGTACGTCGGCGTCGGCGACGACCGCATGAGCATCCGCCGGTCGCAGATGCACGGGTACCTGCGCGGCGACGTCGCCGTCGAGAACGAGGTCGTCGTCCAGTGGCTCGACGCCGGCCGCGCCCGGGTCGACGTCGGGCGCGACGAGGTCCGCATGGAGCCCGGCGTCCCGACGCTGTTCCCGATCGAGCGACGCTTCGAGATGGAGTACGAGAACTGGGATCAGCGGCTCGTGCACCTGGACCGCGACCTGGTCCTCGACGTGGCCCGCGAGCAGTACATCGTCGACGGCACGCTCGGCTTCGACCGCTCGACCCCGCCGACCGCGGCCGCCGTGCAGGTGTGGCGCGGATCCGTCGCCGGGGCCGTCCAGTCCCTCCGCACCGCGGGCCGGCAGTCCCTCGCCTGGCACGAGGCGCAGCGTGACGTCGTCCGTTCCCTCTTCGGGCTGTACCGGCTGCAGGCCGAGGTGCAGCCCGAGGGCTACGGCGAGCGCCGCAACACACGCGTCCGCAAGGCCGTCGAGTTCCTGCACGAGCACGCCGGCGGGCCGTTGACCGTGACGGACATCGCCCAGGCGGCGGACCTCAGTGTCCGGGCGCTGCAGGAGTCGTTCCAGCGGACGCTCGACCGCACGCCGATGAACTACCTGCGCGAGGTCCGGCTGCGCCAGGTGCGTGCCGACCTGCTCGCGGCGGAGCCGGGGACCGCGTCGGTGGCGGAGATCGCCTCGCGCTGGGGCTTCTCGCACATGGGGCGGTTCTCGGGCGAGTACCTGCGGCGCTTCGGCGAGTACCCGCGGCGGACCCTCCGCAAGTAGCCGCGACGGCCCGGCGGCGGCTCGGCCGCGCGGCGCCGGCCACGCGGCGCCGGCCGCGCTCAGCCGACCTCGTCGCCCGTCGGCAGCGCCGTGCACCAGTCGATCGCCGTGCCTGCCAGGGATGCTTCGAGCGCACCCGACGTGGCGTCGACGACCGTGACGAGCGCGCCGTCCGCAGAACGGGTCGCCAGGGCGACGAACTGCCCGTTCGGCGAGGGGCAGACCGCGGTCACGCTCGCGTCGTCGGGGATGGTCACCGCCAGCCGGGAGGCCCGTGCCCCGTCCACCCGCACGATGCGGGCCGCCAGGGTGCCGTCCGTCCGGGTCGACCCGACCAGTCGCAGGTAACGCCCCTCGGCGAGCGGGGCGATGCGCCCGAGGTACGGCTGGTCGGTGCTCGCCGCCGGCGTGGGCAGCGCGGTCCGGCGGCCGTTCGTCAGGTCCAGCTGCACGATGCCCGTACCGGTCTCGACGACGGCGGTCGTGCCGGAGCCGACGAAGCCGTGCAGGTAGGTCGCGGACCCGAGCCGGACAGGGGCGTTCCGTCCGCCCATGTCGACGAGCACCAGGTCGTCGGTGCCGGTCCGGACCAGGGCGCTCTCGGTGCGCGGCACGTACGCCCACTGGGCGACCGACAGCGGGGTCGCGCCGATCGCGGGCTTGCCGTCCGCCCCGACCGGTTCGGGCTGGTGTGTGCCCGTCAGGTCGACGTCGTACAGGCCGACGTCCTCCGACCGGCCGGACGAGGTGTCGGCGTAGACGAACCCGAACGAAGCCCCGTCGTCGGCCGCGTGCAGGGCCTTCGCGGTGCCGACCGGGCTCGGCATCGACAGCCGTTCGACCGGGACCGACGGGTCCTGCACCCCACCGGCGAGCGGCACGATGTCGATCGCCGAGTGCCCGGAGGGGTCGTTCCGCAGCACGACCAGGGAGCGGGCGAGGACCGCGTACTCGGCGATGCCCGCCGCCCGGTAGACGGTGCGGATGCCGGCGGCACCGAGGTCCCGGCGGACGATCCGGTCGGCGCCGCCGTTCCGCCCCGGCACCACGGCGAGGACGTCGGTGCTGCCGGTCCGGATCGTGGTGCGCAGCTGCGACGCCGCCGCCTGTCCCGGGGCGCGGACGCCGCGGATGCTCAGCGTGTAGTCGCGGTCGTAGTCGAGCGGGCCGGCGAACTCGACGGCGACGGTGTTGCCGCTCGAGGTGACCGAGAACGCCGCCGCGGGGCTGACCCGGACCGCCGACGCCGGGACGCGCTGGACGGCCTGGTTCGCGGTGAGGATCACGCGCTGCGCGGGCCGGGTGACCAGGTCGCTGGCGTCGTACGACACCGAGCGCAGCCGGGGCCCCTGCTGCGCCCCGGCGACGGCGGCGAGCGCGGCGACCACGGCCAGCACGACCACGACGGCCGTGAACCGGCGGCGGAAGCGGTGGGTGACCGGACGTCGGGGACGGACGGCGTCGACGTCGGTGTTGGTGCCGGTGTCAGTACTCATACGGGTCCGAGGGCTGGCTGACCCGGGTGACGGTCGCCGCGCGGATCACGAGCCGCGCGTCCGAGGCGGTGTCCGGGTTCGCGGCGAGGGCGCCCTCGACCCGGACCCACTGGTTCTCCGTCGGCAGCGTGCCGTCGGTCGTCACGCCGATGCCGACCGGCTGGGCGTCGACCGCGCAGCAGCTGACGACGAAGCGGGTCAGGGTGAACGAGCCGTCCGACGCGGGCACCACGAACCCGGTGAGGGTGAGCTTGCGGCCGACGAGCGCGGTCGTGTCGGTGCTCTGCCGGATGAGCGCTGCCCAGTCCTTCACACCGTAGCCGGACGTGTCGACCGACTCGCTGCCGAGGAGCGACACCGGTGCCCCGGCGCCCGTGGCGTCCGACAGCGACGCCGACCCGACACTCCGCTGCTGGGCGGTCCGGGCGGACAGGGTCGTCGGGGGCAGGACGAGCATCGCGACGACGGTGCCGATCGTGACGAGCGCTGCGACCGAGCCGAGGACGACGTGCAGGAGGCGACCACCGCCTCCCGGCCGGGGTTCCGGGTCCCCGTCGTGGGCGTGGCTGCCGTGGCGGGCGACCACGACGAGTCCGGCGACCGAGGCGGGCACCGCGACGGCGGCGAGCACCAGCGTGAAGACGGCGTACCGGGGGTTGATGTAGAGGTCGAGGTGGTCGGCGAGGCCCAGCCAGAGGGTACCGAGGGCGACGGCCAGGACGGACCCGAGCCCGAGCAGGGCGCGGCGCACCGCGGTGCGGTCGGCACGGCTGACGGCTCTCGCCGACCCGTGCTCGTGCTCGTGCTCGTGCTTGACCAGGTGCTGCTCAGACGAGGACATTCATCACCAATCCGACGGTCGCGGCGAACAGGGCGCAGACGACCGCGAGCAGCACCAGGAAGCGGGCGCGGAACGTCGTGCGGAGCAGGGCGATCATCTTGACGTCGATGATCGGCCCGATGATGAGGAACGCGGTGATCGACCCGGGCAGGAACGTCGACGCGAAGGACAGCGCGAAGAAGGCGTCCACGTTCGAGCAGAGCGACACCGTCATCGCCAGCAGCATCATCGCGACGACCGACAGCACCGGGTTCGACCCCACCGCGACCAGGGCACTCCGCGGCACCGCGACCTGGATCGCGGCGGCCAGCCCGGCGCCGACGAACAGGGCCGGCATCATCGTCGCGGTCTCGCCGCCGAAGTGCGACGCGCTCTCGCGCCACTTGTCACGCACCGGCGGGGCGCCGACGGCTGCGCGGCAGCGGGCCTCGAACGCGGGCAGGAGCAGGTCTGCCGGACGGCGGTGTGCGTCGACGATCCAGCCGACCAGGTTCGCGACGACGAAGCCGCCGACGATCCGGGCGGGCAGGATCCACCCGGACCAGCCGAAGGCCTGCGCGGTGCTGATGATGACGAGCGGGTTGAGGATCGGTGCGGCGACGAGGAACGTGACCGCTTCGGCCGGGGTGAACCCGCGGAGCATCAAGCCGCGGGCGAGCGGGACGTTGCCGCACTCGCAGACCGGGAACAGCATGCCGATGAGCGAGATGACCGCGCGCCGGGGCAGCGGCCGGGTCGGCAGGATGCGCTCGAGGACCCCGTGCGGCACCCAGACCTCGACGACGATCGACAGCACGATGCCCAGGACCACGAAGGGCAGCGACTCGACGACGACGCTGATCGCGAGCGTCAGGAAGTCCTGCACCACGTCGGGCAGGCCGGCGGTCCCGACGGCCGGCGAGAGCACGCGGACGGCGAGGAGCGCCACGACGGCGGCGAGGACCAGACCGGGGCCGGTCAGGCTGCGCGGGCGCGTCGTGACGGGGCGGGCGGGGGTGCTCGTCACCGGGACAGGATAGAGGCCGTCCGCGGCGTCGACCTGGAGGCTCGTCCCACGCCCGGTAGACCGTGGCGGGTCCGGCCCTGGTCATGCCGGGCCGGGAGTGGCCGGCATGGGTCGACACTGGCCGGGTCGCCGTGGGCACTGGTCGGCTGGCGGTGGGCACTAGCCGGCTCGCCGTGTGTCAGGCCCGGGCGACCCCGTCGACGTGTCGCTCGAGGACGTCGATCGCCCAGTCCCCCGATTCCCCGGGGGCCAGCCGGGCGACGTGCATCGCGAGGCCGTCGAGCAGGGCGTGCAGCCGGCAGGCCTCGTACTCCAGGTCAGCGCTCGGGACCCCGAGCACCTCGAGGACCCGCTCACACCACCGGCGCATCTCGACGACGACCCGGTCGAGCGTCGGGCGGAGCTCGGCGTCCGTCAGTGCGGCGTTGCCCAGGGCCAGGTAGACGTCGAGCTCGACCACGCGCTCGTCGTCGAGGGGCAGCAGTTCGACCAGCACCGCCCGCGCCCACTGCCGTGTCGGCAGGTCTGCGGGGATCGCCTCGATGCGCTCGCGGGTCCGGTCGAACACCGATGCGATGGCGTGCTCCCGGACGCTCGCCTGGGTCGGGAAGGCGTAGCGGACGGTGCTCGGGGGCAGCCCTGCCTCGGCGGCGACGTTCCGGACGGACAGGGCACCGAGGCCGTCGCGGGCGAGGACCTGACAGGCCGCCGCGGACACGGTACGGCGGCGTTCCTCGAGGTCGATGCTGCGCGCCATCCGGCAATTGTCGCACGACCGTACGAGTTCGTGCTAGAACTGGTCCCCGTGAAGTCGCACAGTCGTACGACTTCGGATCGGAGGAACACCATGGCATGGGTCATCCTGGTGCTGTCCGGCGTGCTCGAAGCCGTCTGGGCCACCGCACTCGGGGCGTCGAACGGGTTCAAGCGGCTGGTGCCGACGATCGTCTTCGTCGCCGGCATGGCCTTGAGCATGGTCGGGCTCGCGTTCGCGATGAAGGAGATCCCGGTCGGCACCGCCTACGCCGTCTGGGTCGGGATCGGTGCCTCGCTGACCGTCGTCGTCGCGGTCCTGCGTCGGCAGGAGGCCGCGTCCCTCGCCCGCCTCGGTCTGGTCCTCGGGCTGGTCGCGTGCGTCGTCGGCCTCAAGGTGGTCAGCTGATGGCCTGGGTCGTGCTGTTCGTCAGCGCCGCGTTCGAGACCGTCTGGGCCACCGCCCTCGGGGCCAGCGACGGGTTCACCCGTCCGGGGCCGACACTCGTCTTCGCCGTCACCATCGTGCTGAGCCTCGGCGCGTTCGGGTACGTGCTCAAGCACATCCCGATCAGCACCGCCTACGCCGTCTGGACCGGCACCGGAGCGGCACTCACCGTGCTCTGGGGCATGGCGACGGGGGCGGAGCCGGTCACGCTCCTCCGCCTGCTGTTCATCGCGGGCATCGTCGGCTGCGTCGTCGGCCTGAAGCTGGTGCCCGCGCGCCCGGCGGCGCAGCGCGCCCCGCGCGCCGCTGGCCGAGGCTCGGCACGGCGGACACATTCGCCCGACCGCGAGACGGATCCCGTCCGCTGAGCCGAGTCTCGGGACCCATGCCCAGTCCAGGGACAGGCGCCGAGTCTGGGGACGCACGCCGAGCCTCGGGACGCGCGCCGAGACGGACGGGAGGCCCGGTGCCAGCTGGCACCGGGCCTCCCGTCCGTCATGGGGTCACGCGACCGGTCAGACCGACGCGCCGGTCCACTCGTCGACCGCCGCCACGTGGTCGGCACCGGCCGTGCCGGCCGCGTGTGCGGCGGCGACGCGCTCCAGGTGCGTCGGCGGGTTCGACGGCACGTGCGCGGGCCGGTCGGACTCGTTGATGCGGCGGAGCTCCGGCACGATGTCCTCGGCCAGGATGTCGATCTGCTCGAGCACCGTCTTGAGCGGCAGTCCCGCGTGGTCGATGAGGAACAGCTGGCGCTGGTAGTGGCCGACGTGGTCCTTCATCGCGGCGTACCGGTCGATGATCTGCTGCGGCGACCCGACGGTGAGCGGGGTCTGGGTGGTGAAGTCCTCCATCGACGGGCCGTGGCCGTAGACCGGGGCGTTGTCGAAGTACGGACGGAACTCGTCGACGGCGTCCTGCGAGTTCTTCCGCGCGAAGAACTGCCCACCCAGGCCGACGATCGCCTGGTCGCCACGTCCGTGGCCGTGGTGCTCGTAGCGCTGCCGGTAGAGGCCGACCATCTGCTCGGTGTGCTGGATCGGCCAGAAGATGTTGTTGTGGAAGAAGCCGTCGCCGTAGTAGGCGGCCTGCTCGGCGATCTCGGGCGTGCGGATCGAGCCGTGCCAGACGAAGGGCGCGACGCCGTCGAGGGGGCGCGGGGTCGAGGTGAAACCCTGCAGCGGCGTGCGGAACTGCCCCTGCCAGTTGACGACCTCGTTCTCCCAGAGCTGGCGGATCAGCGCGTAGTTCTCGACCGCCAGGTTCAAGCCCTGCCGGATGTCCTTGCCGAACCACGGGTAGACCGGGCCGGTGTTGCCGCGGCCCATCATGAGGTCCATGCGTCCGTCGGAGATGACCTGCAGCATCGCGTACTCCTCGGCGATCCGCACCGGGTCGTTCGTGGTGACCAGGGTCGTCGACGTCGAGAGGGTGATGTCCTTCGTGACGCCGGCCAGGTAGCCGAGCATCGTGGTCGGGCTCGAGGCGACGAACGGCGGGTTGTGGTGCTCGCCGGTGGCGAAGACGTCGAGGCCGGCCTGGTCGGCGTGCTGCGCGATCGTCAGGATGTCCCGGACGCGCTGGGTGTCGTCCGGCGTGGTCCCGGTGGTGGGGTCGGTCGTGACGTCACTGACCGTGAAGATCCCGAACTGCATGATGTGCCGCCTCGTCTGTCGCTGGCTCGTTCCGGTTCCATGCGTTTGCATCGAACTGACGAGTACAACGTAGCGCAGGCCGGGGCATTCCCCCCACCGGTGCTGTCGTCGCTTCGGCTGTCGTTGTGGCGGCCGCTGCTGTCTGAGCGGCCGCTGGTGCGGTCGTCGTCGCGGCCGCTGGTGCGGTCAGATGCGGACGGGAGGCGCGTCCGCGCTGGTCGTCGGCGGTACGTGGTGCATGCCGTCGGCCAGCCAGACCGCGGTGATCACGCCGAGGACGCTGGCGGACGACGCCAGCCGACCCGCCAGGAGCATCGCACCGTGGTCGCCGTCCCCGAGGGTGCCGACCAGGAGCGCGACGACGCCGACGAGCAGCGCCGCACCCACGGCGACGAGCAGCAGTGCCGTCACCACCCGCCGCGGTCCCCGGCGTCCGTCGCGGTCGCCTCGGGCCCCTCGGTCCACCTGCGGCCCCAGCGCCCGGACCAGCCCGAGCCAGAACAGCGCGACCGCGCAGGCGCCGATGATGTCGCTCACCCGGTGCCAGCCGTAGACGACGGTCTGGTTGGCGACGAACACCGCGTAGGCAGCACCCACGAGCAGCACCAGGGGGCGGAACCGACGGGGCGTGACCATCAGCACGGCGAACAGTGCCGCGAGGGCGATCGTCGCGTGTCCGGACGGGAACGAGTTCGGCGTCGTCGACTGGGCGATCTCCGGGCGCTCGGCGATACGCTTGAGCAACGTCGAGGTGGCCGCGGACGCCAGCACCACGAAACCCGCTCCGAGCCCCACGGCGAGCCGCCTGCGTGCGAACGCGACGGCGGCGATCACGACGACCAACAGCAGGATCACCGGCACCGAGATGACGTTGAGGGCGGTGTCCGACCCGAACAGGTCGGACTCGCGGACACCGCCGAGCGCGGCGTCCTCCACCCGCTGCCCCAACGGCGTCAACACGGCGACCGCGTAGACGGAAGGCACGATCACGAACCCCAGAGCCGCGAGCAGAGCCCACCGGAGCCTCCGGGAGACGCTCGGTCCACGCCCCTCGTCGAAGGACTCGGGAGCGGTGCGCGCTGGCGTCCGCGTCACGGGCATCGTCCTCCTCGGAGTCATGGTGGTCGGCGTCGTCATCCGTCTGCTGAGCGGGAAACGATTCGGTCGCTCGGGGTCCGACACGATACCGTTGGGCGACTCGTCGGGAGCTGGGAACGCGGGCCTCCGCAGCAAGGCCACGGCCGTCCTGCAGCAGGTCTCCGGACAGCGTGACACAAGTCGGTCGGGCACCGGGACGCGTGCCGCCGGCAGTGTGCGTGACCAGCGCGACGGCGGGCAGTCGTACAGCGCGATCGTCGCGCAGGAAGAGGAGACCCAAGTGGCCGTCAAGGAACCGAGCATCACCGCCTCGCCGAACCGTGCACTGGCGATGACCGCCGGCACGCTCTTCGCGATCTGGGGCATCCTGGGCTTCTTCTTCGCCCAGGACGGCGGCGGCGCGTTCTTCAGCCGCTCCGGTGGGTTCCTCTGGAACTCGTTCGGGCTGAACCCGGCGCTCTGCGGGCTGTGGACCATCCTCGCCGCGGCGTTCTTCATCGTGGGTCTCGGCAACACGATCGGGTCCCGCGCGGTGAACCTGGTGATCGGTGTCGTCCTGCTCGTGCTCGCCGTCTACGGGTTCGTGTTCTCGAACACCTCGGCGAACGTCTTCGCGCTGAACACCACCGACAACGTCTTCCACGCGATCGTCGCCGTCGTCCTGCTGCTCACCGCACTGGGCGCCGACAAGGAGAACCTCCGCGCACTGCGGGCAGCGGGCGCGCGCGCCTGACCTGCTCCCCCTCGACGCCCGTCTGCCGCTCCGGCAGGCGGGCGTCGTCGTGCGTGGGGCTGGTGCGTGCGGTGCGTAGCGGGGGGCACTACCCGCCGCTCGCCCGCCCGCCGAAGTCTCACAACCCGCCGCCGGCCCGACGCCGAGGTCGCACGAACGGCCGCCGACCGCCCGGCCAGGCGGCACATCGTGCGACCTCGACGGACACGAGCGGCACGTCGTGCGATCTCGGCAGGAGCAGGAGGGGTCGGTCGAGCGACGGCTGTCTGCGTCGGCGTCAGGCCTCGGGCTCGTCCGGGGCGTCGGCCGCGGGCTTCGGGGCCTCGAGCTGGGTCGCGACGACCCGGGGTGACTCGGACATGAAGCGGCGCACGTCGAGGTCCACGATGATGTCCGCCGGCCGCAGCGGGCGCGTCAGGTACAGCCCGTCGAGGGACGTCAGCCGCGACAGCGCCACGTAGGTCTGCCCTGCACTGAACACCCGGTTGCCGAGGTCGACGACCGCACGGTCGTAGGTGCTGCCCTGCGACTTGTGGATCGTGACCGCCCAGGCCAGGCGCAGGGGGAACTGCTGGAACTCCCCCACGGTGTCCTTCTTGAGTTCCTTCTTGTCCGGGTCGTAGGAGTACTTGAACTTCTCCCACACCGACGGCTGGACCTCGAAGTCCTCACCGTCGACGCTGACCCACACGGTGTCGCGGATGCTCCGGACGATGCCGAGCGTGCCGTTCACCCAGCGCTGGTCCGGGTCGTTGCGCAGGAACATCACGTGCGCGCCGGGCTTCAGCTCGAGGGCCTCGTCCGCCGGGTAGTTCCGCCCGCCGAAGTCGCCGTTGACGTCGGCCTTGGCGGTCTTGAGCTTGCCCGGCAGCCGTTCGAGCGCGGCCTTGTTGATGCGCGAGACGGTGTCGTTCCGGGTGGCGAGGGTGATCGCGTCGTCGGGCGCAGGTCGGGCCCCCGCCTCGTTGAGCTGCTGCGCCACGTCGGCGGTGACCCGACCGTGGCGGACGGCCGTGAGCATGGCGGCGAACGCGTCGTCCCGCTGCCGGTGCACGGTGGCGAGCTCGATGATGTGCAGCTGGGCCTCGAGCCACACCTTGGCGTCGAAGAACCACATGGACCGGTAGTGGTCGGTGAAGTACGCCCGCTCGTCGCCGTCGCCTGGCACCGGGGGCAGCTGGTAGGGGTCGCCGAACATGACGACCTGCACGCCGCCGAACGGTTCGAACTGCCGCCCGCGGGCCTTGCGCAGCGAACGGTCCATCGCGTCGAGCAGGTCGGCGTTGACCATCGAGACCTCGTCGATGACCAGGGTGTCGATGGTGTTGAGGAGCTTCCGGGTGTCCGGACCCTGCCGCAGTTCGGCGTCCGCGATGAGGCCGATCGGCAGCCGGAACAGCGAGTGGATCGTCTGCCCGCCCACGTTCAGCGCGGCGACGCCGGTCGGGGCGCAGATGACGACCTGCTTCTCGGTGTTCCAGGACAGGTGGTTGAGCAGCGTCGATTTGCCGGTACCGGCGCGTCCGGTGATGAAGACGTGGTCGCGCGTCGACTCGATGTACTCGAAGACCGCCCGCTGTTCGGCGGAGAGCTCGACGCTCACCGGGCGCTCGATCCGGCGCCGACACCGCTCGCGATGCCGTCTTCGCCGACAGTCGCCCCGCTGCCGGCCGGGAGGCCCGTGGCCGCGCTCCGCAGCCGCACGAGACCGACGGCGACGACCGCGATGACGAGGAGCACGCCGGCGACGATCAGCACCGTGCCCGCACGGGCCTGGTCGGCCAGGGGATCCGGACCCCACGTGCGGCCCATCGCTCCGAACCAGGACGCCTGCAGCAACCCGAGCGGCCCCTGCATCGCGATCCCGAGCGAGACGGTGCCCGCGGCCACGACGACCGCACCCACGGCACGCACCAGGAACGCCGCGGTCGACGGACGGCGGGCGCCGAGGGCGATCGGGGTGAACAGTGTCGGCAGCGCCAGCAGTCCGACGAGCAGGAAGACGAGGTCGACCACCGTACGACCCATCGCGTCGCTGACGGACCAGCGCAGCACGTCGGTGGCGTACAGCCCCCACCAGAGCCCTGCGAGCAGCAGGAACGCAGGGAACGGCTGGACCAGGTACCGCACGACGGCGTTGTCGACGAAGACCGTGGTCCACTCGGCGACCCCGGCGCTGTCGTCCGTGCGCCGGTGCACCGCGGCCCGGATGAGCTGCACGGGCGCCGCAGCCCTCACCAGCGCCGGGACGACGAGCCCGAGCAGCACGTGCGCGCCGACGTTCGCGGACACCAGGTACCGGTCGTAGGTGTGCAGTGAGCCCGAGGTCGCGACGACGAGCGCCACGATCCCGACGCCGGCGGCCACCGAGCGACGGACCGGCCAGGACCGTCCCTGTCGGCGGAGGCGCATGACCCCGGCGGCGTAGGCGGCGACCAGCAGCACGGCGGCCATCAGCCAGAAGAGGTCGATGTTCCAGTTCGTCAGCCAGCCCCAGGAGCCCGGGGCGGCCGGCAGCGAGTCGTCGGTCAGGACCTCGGCCGGCGTCGGGTCACTGGTCTTGCTCAGCGCCAGTTGTCCGGCGGGGGTCGCGGTGCGGCCGAGTGCGGCGGCGAAGCCCGAGGCGACGCCCATCACGGCGAGCTCCACGACGATGAGCGTCCAGAACGGACGGGCCTTCGCGGGCGCCGCGGTCAGGGCGGAGATGACGCGCTTCCGGTGCACGGCGCCGATGACGCCCATCGCGACGATCGCCCCGACCTTGACGAGCACGAGGACGCCGTAAGGGCTGCCGAGTTCCGCCCACGCTCCGATGCGGATCTGCGCCGACACCACCCCGGAGACACTGACGAGCACGAAGCAGCCCAGCGCGATGCTCGAGTACCGACCGACGACGGCGGCCAGGCGGGCCCCGGGGACGACGTCGCGGATGAGGACGAGCATCACCAGTCCGCCGACCCAGAGCGCGGCGCCGACCAGGTGCAGCCCGAGCGCGGTGACGGCGGCGTCGTGGCTGGCGGTGCCGGCCGCGTGGCCCTGCTGCGTCAACGGCACGAGGCCGATCAGCGCGACGCCGGTCGTCAGCGCGACCATGCCACGGGAGCGCACCGCGAAGCAGAGGACGGTGACCGCCGCGGCGACGAGCACGGTGGTGAGCCAGGCGAGCCCGAGGTCCGTGCCGGTGAGGAAGACGCCCATAGACTGCCCGAACTTGGCGTCCAGGCTGACGGTCCCGCCGGCGACGCTGAGGTACGTGAAGAAGGTCGTGACCGCCGAGGTCACCGTCCAGACACCGGCTGCGGCCGCGGCGACGTCGATCGCACGGTCCCATTCCGGCGCGGTGCGGGAGAGTCCGATCGTCGCGAGGGCGAGCCCACCGATGGCGGCTGCGGCGGACAGGTCGACGAGCATCCGCGCGATGGGGAGCCCGAAGCGGACGACAGCACCGGGGTCCGCGATCAGCGCGGCGTCGGCACCACCGCCGACGACGAGCGCCACGAGCAGGGACACGAACGCCGCGAGCAGCAGGACGCCGGGGCCGGCGATGCGCGCGATGCGGTTCACCCGTCAAGCCTAGGCGCTGGCAAGCGCGCCACCGCAACCGCGCGGGCCGACCTGTGGACAGAGCACGGGCCTCCCGGGAACGACGGAAGGGACGGCGCGAACGCCGTCCCTTCCGTGGAGCTGAGTGGTCTTACTTGACCGACGCCTTGAGCTTGCTGCCGGCGCTGACCTTGACCGAGTCGCTCGCGGCGATCTCGATGGCCTCACCCGTCTGCGGGTTGCGACCGGTGCGCGCGGCACGGTGGGTCTTCTCGAAGGCGATCCAGCCCGGGATCGTGACCTTGGTGTCGTCCGCGACGGACTTGCCGACGACGGCGAAGAGCGCGTCGACGACGCCGTTGACGGTGGCCTGGCTCTGGCCGGACTCGGCGGCGACGGCAGCGACGAGCTCGGTGCGGTTCAGTGACTTGTCAGCCATTGGATGTCCTCCTCGGACTTCTTGCGTATGGGTCGGACGCGGAACGTCCGGATGCTGCGGGACGGTTGCCCCGAGCGGTGGGCCCGACCGGACCGAGGGCCCGGGGAACCGCTGATGAACCTACCAGCCGGTTCCGGGGTTTCCGGTCGACTCGCCCGGTTTTCCGGGCCTCCCGAGGGACAGGAGTGGCTGATGTGACGGATGTGACGACCGTGGTGCTGCCCGGAGTCGGCGGATGACGTCCCCCGGACAACGACGACGCCCCCACGACCTCGAGAGGTCGCGGGGGCGTCGGTGGGACTGGTGCTTACCAGGAGCTCTTCGTGATGCCGGGGAGCTCGCCACGGTGGGCCATGTCGCGGAAGCGGACACGGCTGATGCCGAACTCACCGAGGTGGCCACGGGGGCGACCGTCGATGGCGTCACGGTTGCGGTAGCGGACCGGCGACGCGTCGCGGGGCAGCTTCTGCAGGCCGACGCGGGCCGCTTCGCGGGACTCGTCGGTGCCGTTCGGGTCGACGAGGGCCTTCTTCAGCTCGAGGCGACGCTCGGCGTAGCGCTCGATGATGACGGCGCGCTGGTTGTTCTTCGCGATCTTGCTCTTCTTCGCCATGGCCTAGCGCTCCTCACGGAAGTCGACGTGCTTGCGGACCACCGGGTCGTACTTCTTCAGCACGAGACGGTCGGGGTTGTTCCGGCGGTTCTTCTTGGTCACGTACGTGAACCCGGTGCCCGCAGTGGAACGGAGCTTGATGATCGGACGGATGTCCTGACCGCGCTTCGCCATCAGATCTTCTCCCCACGGGCGAGGATGCCCGCCACGACGGACTCGATACCGCGAGCATCGATCACCTTGATGCCCTTGGCGCTGACGTTGAGCGTCACGTTACGACGCAGCGACGGCACGTAGTAGGTCTTCTTCTGCACGTTCGGGTCGAAGCGACGCTTCGTCCGACGGTGCGAGTGCGAGATGTTGTGACCGAAGCCGGGAACGGCGCCGGTCACCTGGCACACTGCAGCCATGGTTTCCTCCTGATGAATACCGTGCAGCCGATCGGCTGCACCCAAGGTCACTTGCCTGGTGCACACGCGCTGGACAGTCGGCACCAGACGGATCGTCTGGGCGAGGAGCCCGGCGAGGGGGTGTGCGCACCGCCCAGACCGGCGGCGGTCCGGATCGACGAGGTCGACCTGGGTCAGCACATCCGGGCCAGGAGGCTCGGATCCGGTACCACGCGACCGCGGCGTTCGCGACGGTCGGAGGGCAGAACAACGGGCACTCCGCGCAGGCGCGGAGAACCAGCGGCCCACGTTACGCGACGGCCGGGCGCGTCGCAAGCCGGGCCTCCCGACCGGGCGGGGCGCCGGACGACGCGAGCCGGGAGCCGGGAGCGATGCCGGCGCTTCAGACCCCGTCGGGCGGGCGGGGCGCCAGCGCCTGCACGATCAGCGCGCCGAGCTCCTGCGGCGCCGTGAACATCGGCCAGTGCCCGGTGTGCAGACCGACGATCTCGAGCTCCTCGGTCGCCACGAGCTCGGCGGCCCACACCTGGTGGTCCGCGACCATGCCGGCCAGTTCGTCCGGGGCGATCTCGCACGTGATGACGGTCGCCGGGATCCGGTGCCGCGCGGGGTCGGCGTAGTGGAACCGGTCCGAGGTGACCCGCGCGGGTTCGGGGACCGCCCGCCGCTCGACGTCGGCGCGGATCTCCGGGGTCATGCCGCGGAGGGTCGCCGCCTCCCAGATGTCCCACGGCGGTAGCGGCACCTGTCCGTCGACCACCGGCAGTTCGTCGTTGACGCAGCCACCGTCCGGTCCGGGGAAGGTGTCGGCGTAGACCAGGTGCCGGACCCGGTCCGGCCGCTGGTCGGCGGCCATGTACGCGATCGGACCAGCGCCGGAGTGGCCGACGAGCACGACGGGTTCCGGGGCGGTGTCGACCCGGGCGACCAGGTCGGTGACCTGCTCATCGAGCGTCGACCCACGACGGGTGACGGCGTCGACGGTGTGCCCCGCCGCTCGGAGGGCCGGGACGACGTCGTCCCACGCGCTCGCGTCGAGCCAGAACCCGGGGACCAGGATCACGTGCATGTCGCGCAGACTACGCGCCACCTCGGACAGCGGCACGGGCGGTGCACTCGGCGCATTCGCCGAACACGTCGACGACGTGGCTGGCGTTCGAGAACCCGTTCGCGGCGGCGGTCGCGCGCGCCCACTCCTCGACCGGGTCGGCCTGGATCTCGACGGTCCGACCGCAGACGCGGCATATCAGGTGGTGGTGGTGCTTGTCGGTGGTGCAGGCCCGGTAGAGGGACTCGCCGTCCTGCTGCAGCGAGTCGGCGTCGCCCTCGGTCGCCAGGTCGGAGAGCGCCCGGTAGACGGTCGCCAGGCCGATGGTGGAGCCGCCGTCCCGCAGGTGCGCGTGCAGCGACTGCGCGCTGACGAACCCCTCGGTCTCCGAGAGGGCCCCGCGCACCGCTTCGCGCTGCCAGGTGTTGCGTCGTGGCTTCTGGACGGCGTTCATGCTGCGACTCCTTGCTTCGGTGCGGTCGGGAGGCTCGTCCCACCGTCGACGTGCTGCTCCCGCGCCGACACGCGGTCGCGTCCACGGCGCTCCTTCCGGGCGCCGAGCACCCGGCAGACGACCCAGATGAGGAACGAGATGGTGGTGACGTACGGGCTGATGGGCAGACCGCCGCCGAGGGCCAGGAGGATCCCGCCGACGACCGAGGTCACGGCGAAGACGACGGAGAGCACCGGCACGAGGACCGGGTTCACGGTCACCCGCAGTGCGGCGGCGGCCGGGGTCACGAGCAGCGAGAGCACCAGCAGCGCTCCGACGATCTGCACCGACACCGCGGTGGCCAGTCCGAGCGCGAGCATGAACACCAGCCCGAGCGTCCGGACCGGGATGCCCGCGGCCGCGGCGACGTCGGGGTCCACCGAGGCGAACATCAGCGGACGCCAGATGACCACGAGGATGAGGACCACGACGGCTGCGATCGCGACGAGCATGCCGAGCTGCGGGTTGTCGACCGAGACGATCTGGCCGGTGAGCAGTCCGAACTTGTTCGCCGCCCGGCCCTTGTAGAGCGCCAGGCAGAGGATGCCGAGGCCCAGCCCGAACGGCATGAGCACGGCGATGATCGAGTTCCGGTCGCGGGCCCGGCTGCCGAGCAGGCCGATGAGCAGCGCCGCGACCAGGGATCCGACGACCGACCCGCTGACGACGTTGACACCGAGGAGCAGCGACGCACTGGCCCCGGCGAACGACAGCTCGCTGATGCCGTGCACGGCGAAGGGCATGTTCCGGGCGACGACGAACGGCCCGATCAGGCCGCCGACGACGCCGAGCACCGCCCCCGCGATGATCGAGTTGCGGACCAGGACGAGCAGCTCGCCGTAGTCCTGGAACGAGAAGACGGTCGACCAGATGTCCATCAGATCCGTCCTTCGTCCGGCGTGGTGGTGTGCGGACCGGGCTCGCAGTGGTGGTGCCCGTCGCCCGCGGTGTCGTGGGCGTCGCTCGCACCGACGATGACGATGCGGCCCATGGTCCGGACGACGTCGACGGGCGTGCCGTACAGGTCACTGAGGACGTCGGCGCGCAGGACCTCGTCGGGGGCGCCGATCCGGAAGCGTCCGCCGGCGATGTAGAGGACCCGGTCGACGACGTCGAGGATCGGGTTCACGTCGTGGGTGACGAAGAGCACCGCGGCGCCCTGCTGTCGACGCTGCCGGTCGATCAGTTCGGTCACGCCGCGCTGGTGCCGGAGGTCGAGCGAGATGAGGGGTTCGTCGCAGAGCAGCAGAGCGGGGTCGGCGGCGATGGCCTGTCCGACGCGGGTGCGCTGCTGCTCGCCGCCGGAGAGCTCGGCGACGGGGGCGTCGGCGAACGCGGTGGCGCCGACCTCGTCGACGATCCGGTCGATGCGCTCGCGTTCGGCACGGCGTTCCGGTCGGATGCCCCAGCGGTGCCCGGTGACGCCCTGCGCGATCATGTCGCGGGCGCGCAACGGGGTACCTGAGTCCATCAGCCGCTGCTGCGGGATGTAGCCGATCCTCCGGTGGCCGCGACGGACCGGACGGCCGAGGAACGACATCGACCCGCTCGTCAGGCGCTGCTGGCCGAGGACGGTGCGGAGCAGCGAGGTCTTGCCGGCGCCGTTCGGTCCGAGGACGGCGACGAACTCGCCGGGCTGGACGTCGAGGTCGAGCCCGTCCCAGAGCCGACGGCTGCCGTAGGCGAGCCCGGCGTCCCGGAGCGCGAGCACGGCGGAGCCGCCACTGCGCTCGGCAGTGGCGGCTCGGTCCGGATCCTGGAGGGTCGTCGTCACTGCTTCAGTGCCGCCGTCACCGCGTCGATGTTCGCCTGCTGCCACGAGACGTAATCCTCCCCCTTCGGGAGCGTCTCCGTGACACCGACCACCGGGATGCCCGCCTTCTCGGCGGCCTTCTGGACCTGCTCGGTCTCGGCGCTCGAGGTCTGCTCGTTGACGGCCAGCAGCTTCGCCTCGCCGCTCGTGAAGAGCTTGAGGGTGTCGTTGAGTGCGGCCGGCGGCACGTCGTCGCCCTCTTCGATCGCCTCGGAGAAGGCCTCCGGCGTGACGTTGTCGAGGCCCATGGCGTCGAAGAGGTACCCGGGCACGGGCTCGGTGTACGCCACCTTCTCGCCGTCGACGGTCTTCTCGACCGAGGCGACCTGGGACTCGAGCTCCTGGAGCTTGCCGGTCAGGGTCTTCGCGTTCGCCTGGAAGGTGCTGGCGTCCGCGCTGTCGAGCTTGCCGAGACGCTCGGCGACGTCCGCGACGAGCTTCACCATCGTCGGGTAGCTGTAGAACACGTGCTCGTTGAACTCGGTGTCGCCGGACTTCTGCAGGCCGGAGAGCTGCACGACGTTGATCGTCGGCGCCTTGGTGTCGGCGGCCTTGGACAGCGTCGTCATGAAGTCGTCGTAGCCGCCACCGTTCTCGATGAGCAGGTCGGCCTTGGAGACCGCGAGCTGCGTCTTCGCGCTCGACTCGAAGGAGTGCGGGTCCTGGGACGGGTCCTCGAGGATGCTCGTGACGTCGACGTGGTCGCCGCCGATGCGCTCGACGATCGAGCCGTAGACGTTGGTCGATGCCACGACGCGGACCTTGCCGTCTCCGGAGTCGGACGAGGCGGGTGAGGTCGCGCACCCGGTGAGGGCGAGCGCGGCGGCGCCGACGACGAGCGGCAGGGCGAGGAGGCGGGTGTGCATGGTGACGACGCTAGCGCCACATGAGAACGATTGTCAAAACCGTTACCGATGGAACGACGGGAGGCCCGGTGCCAGCTGGCACCGAGCCTCCCGTCGTGCGTCCGGTCGCGTCGCGACGTGACTACGCCTTGGTGAGGTCGTCGACCGAGGCCGAGGCGATCTCGTCCTCCGGCTCGCGACCCGGGGTCCGGAGGTTCCACTTCTTGATGACGAAACTGAAGAGGAAGTAGTAGACCGCCGCGTACGCCAGGCCGATCGGGATGAGCCAGATCGCCCCCTTCGCCTTGCCGAAGTTCAGCACGTAGTCGATCGCGCCGGCCGAGAACGAGAAGCCGTCGTGGATGCCGAGCGCGTTCACCAGGGCCAGCGAGGTACCGGTGAGCACGGCGTGGATCACGTAGAGCGGCCAGGCCACGAACATGAACGAGTACTCGAGCGGCTCGGTGATGCCGGTGACGAAGGACGTCAGCGCGGCGGAGAGCATGATGCCGCCGACGAGCTTGCGCTGCGAGGGGCGGGCGTTGCGCCAGATCGCCAGGGCACCGGCGGGCAGGGCGAACATCATGATCGGGAAGAAGCCGGTCTGGAAGATGCCGGCAGTGGGGTCGCCCGCCAGGAAGCGCGGGATGTCACCGGAGACGACACCGTTCGGGCCGTTGAAGCTGCCGAGCTGGAACCACGGGAAGAAGTTGAGCAGCTGGTGCAGGCCGACCGGGATGAGCATGCGGTTCGCGAACCCGAAGATCCCGCCACCGACGACCGGCTGCGACGTGACCTGCTCGCCGACCCAGGTCAGGCCGATGTCGAAGTACCGGTAGACGAACGACATCAGCACGGCGATGACCAGGCCGGCCGCCGCGGTGAGGATCGGCACCAGGCGACGACCCGAGAAGAACCCGAGGAAGTCGGGCATCTTCGTGCGGTGGAACTTCTGCCAGAGCCCGGCGGCGACGAGACCCATCACGATGCCGCCGAGGACGCCGAAGTTGATCGTGGCCTGCTCGCCGTTCGCGTCCTTCACGCCCGCCAGGACGATCGGCGACATGGTCTTGAAGACCTCGTACATGACCATGTAGCCGACGACCGCGGCCAGCGCCGTCGTGCCGTCCGACTTCTTGGCCCAGCCGATGGCGATGCCGACGGCGAAGAGCAGCGGCAGCCAGGTGAAGATCGCGTTGCCGGCGGAGCCGATGACGCTCGCACCGGTCTCGAAGCCCGGGATCGCACCGAGCAGGTCGGGCTGCCCGATCCGGTTGAGGATGCCCGCGGCCGGCATGACCGCGATCGGGAGCAGCAGGCTCCGGCCCAGCCGTTGGGCGTTCGCGAAGAAGCGGGACTGCTTCTTCGGCGTCTTCTTCTCCGGCACGTCCGTGGTGGCAGCGGTGCTCATCGGAGTTCCTCTCGTCATCGGGTGGAGCTGTTCGGGGTGAGTTGAGTCGCGTGGACGGCGCAGGTACCCTCGGCAGTGTCGCCAGGTCCGGTCCTGTCCGGTCATGACCAGTTCGTAGTGTCGATGACCGTGGACTGCATGTCAACCTGTGAGCGAACCCGTAACGAGGAGGAAACAGATGGCTGACATCAAGGCTGCCGACATCATCGCCGCACTCGGCGGAACCGACAACATCGACGAGGTCGAGGGCTGCATCACGCGCCTCCGCGTCGAGGTCGAGGACGGCGACCTCGTCGACAAGGACGCCCTCAAGGCCGCCGGCGCACAGGCCGTCGTCGGTGGCGGCACCGGCTGGCAGGTCATCGTCGGACCCGTAGCCGACAACCTGGCGCAGGACATCCAGGACGAACTGTGACGGTCGTCCGCACGCCGTTCGCCGGGCCGGTCGTCGGGCTCTCCGACGTGCCGGACCCGGTGTTCGCCGAGCAGCTCGTCGGTGCGGGCGTGGCCGTCGACCCGACCGGCACCACCGGTGAGGTCACCGCGGTCGCCCCGGTCGACGGCACCATCGTCAAGCTGCACCCGCACGCGTTCGCCCTGCAGGGTGCCGCGGGTACCGACGTCCTCGTGCACGTCGGTATCGACACCGTGAAGCTCAAGGGCGAGGGGTTCACGCTCCTGGCGAAGGAGGGCGACACCGTGGCCGCGGGCGACCCGGTCGTGCGCTTCACCCCGGCGGCCATCACCGCGGCGGGGTACTCCCCCGTCGTCCCCGTCGTCGTGCTCGGGTCGACGCCGGACTCGGTCCCCCAGGACACCGTCGGCACCACCGTCGCCGAGGGTGACGCGCTCTTCGAGGTCTGAACGACCGACCAGCACCGGACGGGCCGGGAGCGAGCAGCTGCTCGCTCCCGGCCCGTCCGTCGTCAGACCCGTGCCGGGCGGGAGGCCGTGACCTCCATCTGCACCCGGTAGCGGTCTGAGCGGTACCAGCTGCGGGCGTGCTCGACCGCGCGCGTCCCCGAGTACGACACCCGGTCGAACTCGAGCAGCGGCGCCCCGGTCTTCGTGCCGAGCAGCGTCGCGACGTCGTCGGTCGCCGGATTGGCGGCCACGGTCTGCTGCGCCCGGTCGATCGGGTGCCCGTAGACCTGGTCGGCGATCGAGTACATCGAGCCGGACAGGTCGTGGTCGAGCATGCCGGGGAACACGTCTGCGGCGAGCCAGGCGTCGTCGACGGACACCGGGGCACCGTCAGCCATCCGCAGGCGCTTGAGGTGCAGTGCGGTCTCGCCGTCCCCGAGGTGCAGGGCGGCGACCGTCGCGGCGGGCGGGACCCGTTCCTCCCGGACGAGCACGACCGTCGTCGGCACGTGCCCCATCGCGCGCATCTCCTCGGTGAACGAGGCCAGGTGCAGGGTCGACTGCATCGGACGGTTCGCGACGAAGGTGCCCTTGCCGCGGACGCGCTCGAGGTGACCCTCGTTCACCAGCTGGCCCAGGGCCTCCCGCACGGTGATGCGCGAGACGCCGTACTCGGCGATGAGCTGCCGCTCCGAGGGGATCGCGGCCCCCGGCGCCAGGCGGGTGGTGATCTGGTCGAGCAGGATCCGCCGCAGCTGCTGGTGCTTCGGTTCAGCACCCTCGGTGATGCGGCTCGGCAAGCGGACTCCTCGTGTGGATCAGGTGGTCCTGTGCGGACATGACCAGTTCACCCACAGTACCGGCCGGGCCCGCGCGTGCAACCGCCGGGCGGGAGGCCCGCGGCCGGCCGGCAGACCCTCGCCCAGGTCGCACGACCTGCCGCTCGCGTCCGTCGAGGTCGCGCGAAGTGCCGGCTCGTCGGACGGCACCCGGCCGTTCGTGCGACCTCGACAGGCGGCCGACGGCCGTTCGTGCGACCTCGGCGGGCGGGCGGCGGCCCCCGACAGCCGGCGGGTCAGGCGTTGGCGACGAGCCAGTCCAGCTGCGCCGGGGTCAGCGCCCGGTCGCTCCACGCCTGGCACTCGACGCCCTCGGGCGCCGTGGTCCGGGTCGGTCCCTGCCAGACCTGCGTGAGGCCCACCCGGGCGAGCACGCGCGCCGAGGCCGGGTTGTTCGTCAGCACCCGCGCGGTGACCGGCACGTCCGGCAGCAGGGCGTGGGCGGCATCCACCGCGGCGCGGGCGACCTCGGTCGCGTAGCCGTGCCCGTGGTGCTCCGGAGCCAGGCGGTAGCCGAGGTTCCAGACGCCGCCGGCGGTGCGGTCGACGCCGCCGATGCCGAGGAAGACGCCGGAGTCCGCCGCCCGGATCGTCCACGAGCCGAGTCCGTGCCGGACGCGGCCGCCGATCTTGCGCTGCACCAGGTCCTGCGTCTCGGCGCGGGAGGTGTGGCGTCCGTCCGGCAGGTGCGTCCAGGTCCGGGCGTCCGAGAAGAGCTCGTGGACCGCGTCGATGTCCGCGGGCGTCACGGGCGCGAGCACCAGGCGACCCGTCCGGATCTCCTGCTGCGGGACGAGCAGCTGGTGGACCATGACTCGATCATCCTCCGCTCCGCCGACATCGACGTGAACGGCACACCAAGACCGCGCGACCCGGACCCTGGCGGACCCGGACCCGGACCCGGACCCGGGACCGGTCGCCGCGAACCGCGAACCGCTCAGTCGAGCAGGAGCGCCGGCTCCTCGATGACCGAGGCGACGTCGTGCACGAAGCGCGAGGCCACGTCGCCGTCGACGACCCGGTGGTCGAACGAGGCGCCGATGGTGGTCACCATGCGCGAGCGCACGTCGCCGTCGACGACCCACGGCTTCGGCTTGATCGTGCCCATCGCGACGATGGCGACCTGACCGGGGTTGAGGATCGGCGTGCCGGTGTCCATGCCGAAGACACCGATGTTCGTGACGGTGATCGTGCCGTCGGCCATCTGCGCGGGGCTCGTCTTGCCGTCACGGGCGGTGATGGTCATCTCCTCGAGGGCCTTCGCCAGCTCGAGCAGCGACATGTCCTGTGCGTCCTTGATGTTCGGCACGATCAGCCCACGCGGGGTCGCCGCCGCGATGCCCAGGTTCACGAAGTGGTGGACGATGATCTCGCGGTCGGTCCAGGACGAGTTCACCGAGCGGTTCCGGCGCACGGCCCAGATCACGGCCTTCGCCATGATGAGGAGCGGGCTGACCTTGACCCCGGCGAACGTCGGCGACTCCTTGAGGCGCTTGACGAACTCCATCGTGCGGGTCGCGTCGACGTCCACGAAGAGCGACACGTGCGGCGCGGTGAACGCCGACGTGGTCATGGCGGTCGCGATGGCCTTGCGGACGCCCTTGACCGGGATGGTCTCCTGGCGGACGTCGCCCCACTCCGGGGTCTCGATGTTGCGGAAGACGCTGGCCTGCTGGGCGTGCCGGATGACGTCGTCACGCGTGACCTCGCCGGCCAGGCCGGTCGGCACGACGGTGGTCAGGTCGACGTCCAGGTCCTTCGCGAGCTTCCGGATCGGCGGCTTGGCCATCACCTGCAGCGCCGAGGCACTCGGCATCGACGGGCGCGCCGGACGACGTCCCTGCGCGGCGACGGCGTCGGCGGTGGTCGCCTCGCCCTCGTCGGTCTCGAAGGACAGGTCGACCTCACGACTGGAGGCGCGGCTCGCCTCGGCAGCGGCGGCGGCGGCCCGGCGGGCGCCCGGCTTCCGGCGGGAGGGCGCGGAGGTGGCGGAGCCGTAGCCGACGAGCACGGCACCGGAACCCTCGTCGGCGCCGACGACACCGGCGTCGACGGCGACCTGGGCCGGGGCGGGTGCCACGGCGGCGGGTGCCGGAGCAGCCGCTGCCGCTGCCGGTGCGGGAGCGGCGTCGGCCGGAGCGGGCACGGGTGCCTGCGCTGCCGGGGCCGACGCAGCGGGAGTCGGGGCCGGCGCTGCCGGGGCCTGGACGGCCGGAGCCGGGGTCTGCGCGACGGGAGCGGCGTCGGCGACGGGGGGCGTGCCTCCCGGCTGACCTGCGGCGGCCGAGTCGGACTCGACGCGGATGATCGGGCTGCCGACCTCGACGGTGTCCCCCTCGGCCACGAGCAGACCGGTGACGGTGCCGGCGAACGGCGACGGCAGCTCGACGAGCGACTTCGCGGTCTCGATCTCGACGAGCACCTGATCCACGGCGATCTCGTCACCGGGGGCGACGCGCCACTGGACGATCTCGGCCTCGGTCAGGCCCTCCCCCACGTCGGGCAGGGGGAATTCGGCGACGGCCACGTCGGCTCCTTCAGCAGGGTTCGGTCGTACGGGAGTGGTGCGGGTCAGTAGGCGAGGGCGCGGTCGACGGCCTCGAGGACGCGGTCGGCGTCGGGCAGGTGGAAGTGCTCGAGCTTCGACTGCGGGAACGGGATGTCGAACCCGGAGACCCGCAGCGGCGGCGCCTGCAGCGTGTAGAACGCCCGCTCGGCGACGGTCGCGGCGATCTCGCTGCCGACGCTGATGAAGCCCGAGTCCTCCTGCGCGATGACCAGGCGGCCGGTCTTGCGCACCGAGGCGAGCAGCGGCTCCCAGTCGATCGGCGAGATCGAGCGGAGGTCGACGACCTCGCAACTCGTGCCCTCGGCCTCGGCGATGTCGGCGGCCTGCATGAGCGTCGCGACCATCGCACCGTGACCGACGAGGGTGACCTCGGTGCCGGTGCGGGCGACGCGGGTCGTGTGCATCGGGACGTGCCCGTCGACCAGGTCGACCTGGCCCTTCGGCCAGTAGCGCGACTTCGGCTCGAAGAAGACGACCGGGTCCTTCGACGCGATGGCCTCCTGGATCATCCAGTAGGCGTCGTTGGGCGTGCTCGGGCTGACCACGCGGAGACCGGGGGTGTGCGCGAAGTACGTCTCCGGGCTCTCCTGGTGGTGCTCGATCGCGCCGATGTGCCCGCCGTAGGGGATGCGGATGACGATCGGCAGCGACATGTGCGCCGGCAGCCGGTTCGCCATCTTCGCCAGCTGCGAGGTGATCTGGTTGAACGCCGGCCAGACGAAGCCGTCGAACTGGATCTCGATGACCGGTCGGTAGCCCCGGAGCGCCAGGCCGATCGCGGTGCCGACGATGCCGGACTCGGCGAGCGGGGTGTCCCGGACGCGGTCGGCGCCGAAGCGGTCCTGCAGACCCTCGGTGATGCGGAAGACGCCGCCGAGACGGCCGATGTCCTCGCCCATCAGCAGGACCTTGTCGTCGGACTCCATCGCCTTCGCCAGGCCGGCGTTCAGCGCCTTCGCCATCGGGAGGGTCGGGGTCGGGTCCTCGGGGACCTCGCCCGCACCGGGGTGCGAACGCAGCGTGTAGTCGAAGAGCTGCTCGGTGGTGCTCATGCGTGGGCTCCTGCGTCCTGGCCGGCCTCGTAGTCACGGAGCCACGCGCGCTGCTCGTCGATGCGCGGGTGCGGCTCGCGGTAGACGTTGTCGAACATCGCCTCCATCGGCGGGTCCTGGAGGGCGCTCGTGCGGGTGCGGATGTCGGCGGCGATCTGCTCGCCCTCGGCGTCGAACTCGGCGAACTGGGCGTCGGTGACGCCCTTGCTGCGGAGGTACGTCTCGGACCGGGTGATCGGGTCGCGGGCGACCCAGCCGGCGAGCTCGTCGTCGCCGCGGTAGCGGGTCGGGTCGTCCGAGCTGGTGTGCGCGCCGATGCGGTAGGTCTCGGCCTCGACGAACGCCGGGCCCTGACCGCTGCGGGCGTGGTCGGTCGCGACGAGGCTCGCCGCGTACGAGGCCAGCACGTCGTTGCCGTCGACCTTGATGCTCGGGATGCCGAAGCCACGCGGGCGGTCGACGAGCGGCGTCGGGGACTGCACCGACACCGGCACCGAGATCGCCCAGTGGTTGTTCTGCAGGAAGAAGACGACCGGGGCCGAGTGCGACGCGGCGAACACGTACGCCTCGTTCACGTCGCCCTGGCTGGTGGCACCGTCACCGAAGTAGACGATCGAGCACTCGTCGACGTCCGGGTCGCCGGTGCCGACGACGCCGTCGAGCGCCTGGCCCATCGCGTAGCCGGTGGCGTGGAGGGTCTGGGCGCCGATGACGAGCGTGTAGATGTGCGTGTTGCCGCGGGCGTCCGGGTCCCAGTTGCCGTGGGCCTGACCGCGGAAGAGCGAGATGATCTCCATCGGCTCCACCCCGCGCTGCATCACGACGGCGTGCTCGCGGTACGACGGGAAGAGGTGGTCCTGGGAGCGGAGCGCGAAGGCGGAACCGACCTGCGCCGCCTCTTGCCCGTGGCTCGGCGCCCAGAGCCCGAGCTGACCGGTGCGCTGCAGGTTGCCGGCAGCGTGGTCGAAGCGTCGGGTGAGCACCATCTGGCGGTGCATGGCGAGCAGGGTCTCATCAGGGAGGGCCCGGGCGACGGCGGCGAGTTCGGCGTTCTCGTCGGTCTCCACGAACCGGCCCTCGGGATCGAGGAGCTGGACGGGGGTCGTCGCAGGAGCCGCGGCGCGGAACAACATGTTCGTC
The DNA here is from genome assembly GCF_030407555.1 of Curtobacterium sp. APC 4022. Taxonomy (NCBI): domain Bacteria; kingdom Bacillati; phylum Actinomycetota; class Actinomycetes; order Micrococcales; family Microbacteriaceae; genus Curtobacterium; species Curtobacterium sp. APC 4022. The sequence continues at coordinate 12,743 of NZ_JASDDD010000017.1, read as the reverse complement.
AGCGTACCGGCCGCTCAGGAGCCGTCGTTGTGAGACGTTCCACAACGGCACCTGCGGTTTCGAGGAGCTTTGCGACAGCCTCGTGCTCGCCGATCGAGATCCGGATGCCCTCCGGCGCGAACGCCCGCACGATCAGCCCGGCGTGCTCGAAGGCCTCGGCGGCGAACGCGGTGTGCTCCCCCGTCGGCAGCCAGACGAAGTTGCCCTGCGCCTCCGGCACGTCCCACCCCTGTTCGAGCAGTCCGGCGCGGATCCGGTCCCGGCGCTCGGCCAGTTCGGCGACCCGTCCGAGCAGCTCGTCCTCGCGCTCGAGGCTGGCCAGTGCGGCCGCCTGCCCCTGCGCCGTGACGGACAGCGGGATGGCGCACGCACGGACGGCGTCGAGGACGTATGCCGGTCCGAGCGCGTACCCGACGCGGAGGCCCGCCAGACCGTAGGCCTTCGAGAACGTCCGGAGCACCACCAGGTTCGGGTACCGCTCGAGCAGCGCCGGACCCCGGACCGCGTCGACGTCGGTGACGAACTCGGCGTACGCCTCGTCCAGGACGACGAGCACCGAGGACGGCACGCGCGCCATGAAGGCCGCGAACTCGGCGCCGGTGACGATCGGCCCGGTCGGGTTGTTCGGCGTGCAGACCAGCACCATCCGGGTGCGCTCGGAGACCGCGTCGGCCATCGCGTCGAGGTCGTGCCCACCGTCGGCACGGTTCGGCACCTGCACGCTCGTGGCGCCGGCGACCGTGACGACGCCCGGGTACGCCTCGAAGGACCGCCAGGCGTGGACGACCTCGTCACCCGGGGCACAGGTCGCCTTCGCCAGCTCGTGCAGGATCGCGACGCTGCCCGGCGCGACGTGCACCTCGTCGACGGTGGTGCCGAACCGGTTCGCGAGCACCGCACGGACCGCGAGCGCGGTGGCGTCCGGGTAGCGGTTGAACGCCGTCTGGGCCTGCACCGCCTCGACGACACCGGGCAGCGGCGGGAAGGGGTTCTCGTTGCTCGAGAGCTTGAGGGCGTCCGGAGCGGCCTGGCGTCCCTGCTTGTACGGCGGCAGGACGGCTATCTCGGGACGGATGTGCACGGTCTGCGCGGGCTGGTCGGTCACCGGCTCAGCGTACCGGCGGCCCGTTCGCGGGGAGGGCAGGCATCATGGTGGCCATGCGGTTCCTCGTCCGGCTCATCGTCAACGCCGTCGCCCTCTGGCTCACCACGCTCATCGTGACCGGTGTCACCGTCGACTCCTTCGGGGATGGTGGTCCGGTCGAGACCGTCCTGACCTACCTGCTCGTGGCGCTGGTCTTCGGCATCGTGAACGCCGTGATCGGGACGCTGATCCGGATCGTGGCCTTCCCGGTCTACATCCTGACGCTCGGGCTGATCTCGTTCGTGGTGAACGCGGTCCTGCTGCTCATCGTCGCCGGGATCTCGACCGGACTGGGCTTCGGCCTGTCGGTGGAGTCCTTCGGCTGGGGCATCGTCGGGGCCTTCGTGCTGGCGGTCTTCGCCTGGCTCGTCGGCCTGGTCGCCCGCCCGGTCCTGGGTGGCCGCGGTCGCGCCTGAGCGCCGGGCATCGCGTCCGGCCCCCGGCTGCGCCATGATGTCCCCATGACCATGGACGCCGGCGCCCCGTCGACCTTCCGTGTCTCCTTCGTCTGCAGCGGCAACATCTGCCGCTCCCCGATGGCCGAGATCGTCTTCGCGCAGATCGCCGCCGACGCCGGCATGGCCGACCGGTTCGTGGTCGAGTCCGCCGGCACCGGGGACTGGCACGTCGGGGAACCCGCCGACGAGCGCACGATCGCAGCCCTCGCGGCACGCGGATACGATGGCAGCAGGCATCGCGCCCGTCAGTTCGACCCGGACCGGTTCCCGGACCTCGACCTGGTGGTCGCACTCGACCGCTCCCACGAACGCATCCTGCGCTCGTGGGCCCCGACCATGGACGACGCCGCGAAGGTGACGCTCCTGTTGCGGTACGACGACGCCTGGCCTCAGCAGGCCGACGTGCCGGACCCGTACTACGCGGACCGACACGAGTTCGACCGGGTGCTCAGCACGGTCGAACGGGCCTGCCGGGCGCTCTTCCACCAGCTCGAGCCGGCAGTCCGCCAGGGAGCCCCATGACCCCCCTTCCCCCGCAGCCGATCAGCCCGCTCGACGGGCGCTACTACCCGATCGTGCACACGGTGGGCGAGCACCTGTCCGAGGCCGGGCTCAACCGTGCCCGGATCCGGGTCGAGGTCGAGTGGCTCGTGTTCCTCACCGACCACGCGATGTTCACCACCTCCCCGCTGTCCGTCGACGACAAGGCCGCGCTGCGTGCCCTGGTCGACGACTTCGGCCAGGACCAGATCGCGGAGCTCGCCGAGATCGAGGCGACCACCCGCCACGACGTCAAGGCGGTCGAGTACTTCGTCCGCCGCCGGCTCAGCGACCTGGGCCTCGACGCCGTCGCCGAGCTCACGCACTTCGCCGCCACCAGCGAGGACGTCAACAACCTCTCGTACGCGCTGACCGTCCGCGACGCCGTCGAGCACGTCTGGCTGCCGTCCGCACGCGCGGTCGTGGAGCGCCTGCGGGAGATGGCCACGAGCCTCCGCGCCGTGCCGATGCTCTCGCACACCCACGGCCAGCCCGCGACGCCGACCACCCTCGGCAAGGAGATCGCGGTCGTCGTCTACCGGCTCGAGCGGATCCTGTCGCAGGTCGAGCGCGGCGAGTACCTCGGCAAGTTCTCCGGCGCGACCGGCACCTTCTCCGCACACCTGGCGGCGGACCCGGAGGCCGACTGGCCCGCGCTGTCGAAGGAGTTCGTCGAGGGCCTCGGCCTGACGTGGAACCCGCTGACGACGCAGATCGAGTCGCACGACTGGCAGGCCGAGCTCTACGACCGGGTCCGGCACGCGAACCGCGTCCTGCACAACCTGGCGACCGACGTCTGGACCTACATCTCGATGGGGTACTTCACGCAGATCCCGATCGCCGGCGCGACCGGGTCCTCGACGATGCCGCACAAGATCAACCCGATCCGGTTCGAGAACGCCGAGGCGAACCTCGAGATCTCGTCCGCGCTGTTCTCGACCCTGTCCGAGACCCTCGTCACGAGCCGTCTGCAGCGTGACCTGACCGACTCCACCACGCAGCGCAACATCGGCGTCGCGTTCGGGCACTCGCTGCTCGCGCTCGACAACCTGCGCCGCGGCCTGGGCGAGATCGCGGTGAACGAGCCCCGCCTGGCCGAGGACCTCGACCGCAACTGGGAGGTCCTGGCCGAGGCGATCCAGACCGTCATCCGCGCCGAGGTCACCGCCGGGCAGTCGGACATCGAGGACCCCTACGCGATGCTCAAGGAGCTCACCCGGGGCAAGCGCATCGGGCGACAGGAGCTCGTGGCGTTCGTGAACGGGCTCGACGTGTCCGACGCGGCGAAGGCCCGGCTGACGAACCTCACGCCGGCGACCTACACGGGCCTGGCGGACGAGCTGGTCGACCACCTCGAGGTCTGAGCCGCGACGCGGCCGGACCACCAGGTGGTCCGGCCGGTCCGGCTGGTCAGGTGGTCCGGCTGATCAGGTCAGTCCGGCTGAGCTGGCCGGTCCGGCTGAGCTGGCCGGTCCGCTCAGGCGAGCCAGGCGGTGACCTTCCGCACCCAGCGGTGCCGGAAGGCCCGGGCCAGGGTCGTCTCGCCACGGCAGAAGCGGATGAAGTAGCCGCGACCGAACGGCGTCTTCGAGATCAGGAAGTGGAAGCCGGCCGGGAACCGCGTGAACACCCGGAGCAGCTGCGCACCGGCGTCGATCTCGGGCACCAGCTCGGCGCGCACCTGCGACTCGTACCGGTCGAGCGCCGCGCGGTCGCCGGCGGTGTACGCGGCGGCCGCCGTGCCGGCCCACTCCCCCGACCGCAGTGCGAACGAGATCCCCTCGCGCGTCCACGGCTCCAGGAGGCCCGCGGTCTCCCCCGCGAGCACGACCGTCCCGCGGCGGAGCGGGGAGTCGCTCGTGCGCCACTGCGTCAGGTGGCCGCTGCTGCGGCCCTGGTCGGTCGGGTGCAGGCCGAGGCGTTCGATCCAGTCGTCGAGGTAGCGACGGGTCTGGTCGGCGTGCCCCTTCTGCTCGATGACGCCGACGGTCAGGGTCTCGGTCTTCGGGAAGACCCACGCGTACGTACCCGGGTGCGGGCCCCAGTCGAGGAGCACACCGGTGGCGGCGTCCTCCGGGCGGCGGGGGACCTCCACCTCGAGGCCGAGGTCCGTGACGGCCATCACGGCACCGACGTGGCGGCCGACCCGGCCACCCGAGCCGTCGGCGCCGATCACGACGCGGGCGAGGAGTTCGTCCCCGTCGGCGAGCGTCAGGCGGGTGTGATCGTCCTGCTCGCTGAGCGCGCGGACGTTGGCACCGTCGCGGAAGACGACCCCGGCCTCCTTCGCGGCGTCGACGTTCGCCTGGTCGAACCGCTCACGGTCGACCATGGCGACGAAGGGGGCCTCGGTGCGGACCCGGGTCACCCGACCCATGCGGTGCGAGAAACCGACCTCGGGCAGGTCCGCCTCGATCGTCGCCAGGGCACGGTCGTTGAGCCGCCGCCGGGACTGACCGATGATGCCGCCGCCGCAGGTCTTGTACCGCGGGAAGGTGGCCTTGTCGAGGAGCAGGACGCGGGCACCGCCGAGCGCCGCGTGTCGGGCGGCGGTGGCACCGGCGGGGCCGGCACCGACGACCACGACGTCCCAGGGCTGTTCGGCGTTCGTGTCCTGCATGGGGACCGAGCTTACCGGCGCAGCCCCGGCCGCCGACGGGAACGGTTACGCTGACTGCGTCGGGCGTGCAGGCTGCCCCGCCGGGGCCAGGAGTGGGGAGCGGGATCCGTGTCCAGGGACGTGAACCGCGACACTGCCGTGCAGATCGTCGATGACCACGGGCTGCCGGGCGCAGTGTCGATGACCGAGATCCGCCGGCTCGTGCGCGAGGTGACCGGGCGTGAGGTCACGTACCGGCTGGTCCGCGGGCTGGCGCACCAGGACGTGCACGGGCTCTGGGCCGGGTACGACGACGGCACCGCGGTCGTCTCCTACCCACCGGCGCCCTCCGGCACCCAGCTCGTGGTGATCAACCACGAACACGGTCACATGCTCATCAGCCCGGACGGACCGTCGGAGTCCCGCGGCATCGACCCCCGGTTCGCGCGGTTCGTCGAGGACAAGGTCGACGGGTTCGTGCCGAGCGGTCGGCTCGTCCGCTCCGGCGAGACCCTGGAGCAGGAGTACACGCCCGACCTCGAGTTCCTCTACGGCCACACGGACTTCTCCGAGGACGAGGAACGCCTGGCGGAGCTCGTCGGTGTGGAGCTCAGCGTCCGGGTGATGCGGTACGCACGCGGCCGCGGCCGGGACGTCAAGTTCGGGCGGGTGTTCGGCGGATGAACGTGCTGGACGACTGGGTCTTCGTGGCGGGTGTGGTGACGGTGGTGTCCGTCGGGCTCGCCGCACTGTCGATGCTCTCTCCCAACGTGCGCCAGCCGCTGCCGGCGCACCCGGACGCCGCGGACCAGACCGGTCCCCGCTCGATGCTCGTCCCCGGGGTGCTCGTCTGGGCGCTCGGCTGCACGCTGCAGGCCCCGTTCGTCTACCTGTGGGTGGACGGTCTGCTCGGCGGGCACAACGTCACGAACCTGCTCTACCGTTCCGCGGTCGTCGTCGCGCTCGGCTGCCTGCAGGTGATGGTCATCCGAGCCGAGCACGGCGAACGCCGCCCTCTCCGCGAGCGTCTGACCTGGGGCCTGGTCCTGGTGGCCGTCGCCCTGCAGGTCGTCCTCTTCGCGATGAGCGACTGGGCCGTCTCGGACCCGTTCCTCGGTCGGTACACGGGTGAGCCCACGCGCGAGCTGTTCGCCGCGGTGCTGCCGGTCTGCGTCGGGCTGTACGGCGTGCAGGTCGCCGCGGTGGCGTTCCGGGGGCTGCCGCTGTACGGCGAGTGGACGACCCGCTGGGGCGTCTGGCTGATCGGCCTCGCCGCGCTCGTCGACCTCGCCTGGATCACCGAGAGCCTGGCCGCCGGAGCGGTGCGGCTGTTCGTCGACCGGGACTTCGCGATGTCGGGCATCGTCGACCCGCTGTGGGAGGTGGCCGTCGTGTCGATGGCCAGCCTGACCGCGGCCGGGGTCGTGTTCGCGGCCGCCCGCCCGGTCGTCGTGCCGGTCTGGCGTCGCCTGCTCCTGCTGGTGAGCCTGCCGATCACCGACCGCGCGATGGAGGCGCACCCCGAGTTCAGCGTGTACCCGCGGAGCGTCCGACGGCGGCATGCGTTCCGCAGCCGGGGCGAGGAGGCCGAGGTCGCGCTCTACCAGCGGTGGGCAGAGCTGGAGGACAACATCCGGTTGCGCCAGTTCCGGCCACGCGGGTACGAACGCGTGGTCATCCGGATGATGGGCGTCGCCGCGACGACCGGCGTCACCGACTCGCTGATCGACGACCTCAGTCGGCCCGACGATCTCGGCCGGCCAGACGATCTCAGCCGACCCGACGACGAGCACCCCGTACGAGACCCGGAACGGATCGAGTCCACCCCATGAGTCACGAGAAGCTCACCGCCGCGCAGCAGACCCAGCGCGCCGAGCTCGCCCGCAAGCTGCACCTGCTCTGCAGCACCGTCACCGCGCCCGACGGCGGCCCGGTGACCTACCCGAAGATCCGCGACTGGTTGGCGGACCGGGACGTCAAGCTCAGCCGCTCCCGGTGGGAGTACATGCGTCTGGGCAACCGGTACGTGGTCGACGACGAGCGACTGCTGCGGGCCGTCGCGGAGTACTTCGAGATCGACCCGTCGTACCTGACCGGGCCGGAGAGCCAGCTCACGGAGACGATCGACGCCGCACTGCGGTTCACGCTGGCGGAGCGGACCAGCCCGGTCAGCCTCTACGCGGCGCGGACGCTCAACCAGGACGTGACGGCGGAGCACCTGGACCGCCTGACGGCGCTGCTGCGCGAGATCGAGGAGGCGCGCGGCCGGTCCTGAGACGCCGATCGGCCAGTCCTGGGCACGGCCCCGCGGTCGAGCCCGGACGAACGGGCACGGTCGAGCGGGCACGGTCGAGCGGACCCGGTCGAGCCGGAAGGGCGGGGCGGGCCGGTCGTCGCGTCGTTCGCGCGATCGGGCTGACGATGCAGCCCGATCACCCGACCCCCTCAACCACGCTCCGGACGACCGGTCGCCCCGTAACACCCCCCGTGCTACGCCTGAAGCGTAGCGGCTCCTGGCGAACAGGGCAATACGCATCGTGCGTAGCGACGTGGTGCGGGCCGGGCCGCCTCAGGAGGTGACGGACGTGGCCTCGGCGACCAGGGCCTCCAGGACGACCCGGACCGCGGGACGGACGGCACGGTCGGGGCGGACGAGGGCCTCGATCCGCCGACCGGCGCGCACGTCGGCCAGGGTCGCCAGTCGGAACCGGCCCGGCGCACGCGTCCGCGAGGTGTACCGCGGCACGAGTGCGATGCCGTGGCCGGCCGCCACCAGGTTCTCGATCACGGGCAGGTGGATGGTGCGGAAGGCGACCTCGGGCGGTGTGTCCGTCGCGGCGGCCATCGCGGTGAGCACCCGGTCGATCGGGTAGTCCTCCGGCACACCGATCCACGTCGCGCCGACCACGTCCTCGATGCCCACGCGCTGCCGACCGGCCAGCGGGTGGTCGAGCGGCAGGGCGACGTCGAGCGGTTCCCGGAGCAGTGGGACGGTCTCGACGCTCCGGCGGTCCGCGCCGCGGGCACCGTCCGGTCGGTGCCCGATGACGACGTCGTGGTCCGCGGTGAGCGGGGCGAACTCCCCCTCGCTGACGTCGACGTCGGAGAGCTGCAGGGCGATGCCGGGGTGTGCGCGCATCCGTGTGAGCAGGCCGGGCAGCAGCAGTTCGGCGGCCGAGGGGAACACCGCCAGGTCGACGGTGCCGGTGGCGCCGTCCAGGTGCTCGCTCCAGGCGGACTCGACGGTCGCCAGGGCGGTGGCGACGCCGGTGGCGAGGCCGGCCAGGACCCGACCGTGCTCGGTGAGCCGGACGCCGCGGCCGACGCGCTCGACCAGCGGGACGCCGGCCTGGCGCTGCAGGGTGCGGAGCTGCTGGGACACGGCGCTCGGCGTCCGGTGGGTGGCCGTCGCCACCGCGGTGACGCTGCCCCGCTCGGCGAGTTCGCGGAGGACGGGGAGCAGGGCGATGTCGAAGCCGACCATGCAGGGACCCTACAACGACGCTGTCGGAACGTTCGCTGGTGCTACCGCGTGGGGGTGCGGGACGATCGTCCGGTGCTGCTCCGCGACCGCATCCTGGCCCTCGTCGTCGCCGTCGCCTGGGGACTGAACTTCCCCGCGACGGCGATCGCCCTCGAGCACTACCCGCCGTTCCTGCTCGCGGCGCTCCGGTTCACGCTGCTCGCCGTCCCGACGCTGCTGTTCGTCCCGCGGCCGCCGATCCCGTTCCGGTGGATCGTCCTGGTCGGCGCGACCCTCGGCGTGCTGCAGTTCGCGTTCCTCTACCTGGGCATGGCGGCCGGCATGCCCTCGGGGTTGGCCTCGCTCGTGGTGCAGGCCTCGGCGCCGTTCACCGTGCTGCTCGCCGGTGTCCTGCTCCGCGAACGCCTGAGCGCCCGGCAGGTGGTCGGCGTCTCGGTCGCGGTGGCGGCCCTCGCCGTGATCGCCCTGCACCGGGCCCAGACCGCCGCGCTGTTGCCCGTCGTGCTCGTGCTCTGCGGTGCGCTCGGGTGGGCGATCGGCAACGTCGCGACCCGCAAGGCCGGACCGGTGAACCCGCTGCACCTCACCCTGTGGTGGGCCGTGGTGCCGCCGATCCCGATGGCGGTCCTGTCGTTCCTGGTCGAGGGACCGGACCGGATCGGGCAGGCGCTCGGCACCGCGTTCACCGCCGACGCGCTGCCCGCCGACCTGGCTGTGCTCTACATCGTGCTGGCGGCGAGCGTCGTCGGCTACGGCATCTGGTCGCGGCTGATGGGGCGGTACCCGTCGAGCACCGTCGCACCGTTCTCGATGCTCGTGCCGGTCGTCGGGGTGCTGGCGTCCTGGGCGGCGTTCGGCGAGGTCCCGGACCTGGTCGAGGTGATCGCGGGCGCGGTCGTCGTGGGGGCGGTGCTGTGGTCGTCGCGGCCGCCGCGGGTCGGCGCCCGCGCCGGCGCCCGCGCCCGCGCCGAGACGCCTCCGAGTGGCCGAGACGCCGCGACATCCGGCGGCGCCTCGAGCGCATCAGGGCGTCGCGCGGAGACGGGGGCGTCTCACGAGCCTCCGCACGACGGCCCGACCGCCGTCAGCCCGACCGCCGTCAGCCCGACCGCCGAGCTCAGCCCCGGTGCTGACGCCGTTCCGCGATGATCCCGGCGAGCGCCCCACGCAGGTGCGGGTACCGGAACTCGTAGCCCGCCTCGGTCAGCCGCGTCGGCACCACCCACCGGCTCTTCAGCACCAGTTCGGTCTCGGTGCGGATCGCGAACGACCCGAGTTCGAGCATCCACCGCCAGGTCGGCAGGCCGAAGCGGCGTCCGACGGCGTCACGCAGGGTCGCCATCACCGTGCGGTTGTCGGAGGGCTCCGGGCTCGTGACGTTCACCGGGCCGTCGAGGTCCTCGTGGTCACGGATGAAGCGGATCGCCCCGAGGACGTCGTCGATGTGCACCCAGCTGAACCGCTGCCGTCCTCGGGTGTGCCGGTCGTGGTGGAAGGTGCCGGCAGCCAGACGCGCCCGGGTCGGGAACCACGGCCCGTCGTACTGGGGGCCGCCGAGTCCGGCCTGTGCCAACCGCAGGAGCGGGAGCAGTGCGCTGCCGTCGCCGAACACGATCGCCATCCGCAGCGCCACACGCCGGGTGCCGGGCAGGTCGGCGCTGAAGAGGGCGTCCTCCCACGCGCGGGCGACCCCGACCGAGAAGCCCTCGCCGAGCTCGCCGGTCACCTCGTCCTGCGGGCGGTCGTCGGCGTGCCGGTAGATGGTCGCGGTCGACGCGTTCAGCCACAGCGGCGGCGGGTGCTCGGCGGTCCGGATCGCCTCGGCGAGCTCGAGCGTGGTGTCGACACGGGAGCGCAGGATCTCGGCCCGGTTCCGCCGTCCGTACCGGCAGTTCACGCTCTTGCCGGCCATGTTCACGACCAGGTCGGCGCCGTCGACGAGTTCGCGGATCCGCAGGGTGTTGCCCCACACCGCGTCGCCGGTGCGGCCGACCGTGACGACTTGGTACCCCTCGGCGCGGAAGGCGTCCTGCAGGTACCGGCCGACGAAGCCGCTCGCTCCCGCCACCACCACGCGCCGCTGCTGCTGTTCGTCCATGCTGTCCTCTCGGCTCCGGTCACACGTCGTCGCTCCGGTCACACGTCCTCGGGCACGACGCTGTACCGGAACGCCCCCTCGTACCGGTACAGCGTGCCGAGCCCGACAGCGGAGAGCGTCAGGGACACGCGCTGCACGTCGGCATCGTCATCGAATCGTTCCGTCAGCACCACACGGGGCGACAGGGCGGCCGGGAGGCGCCACTCCCGTCCCAGGGCGTGCACCGACACCCGCGTGGAGACCAGGCGGAGCGCCCCGGCGTCGGGTCCGGTCGCCGGGACCGTCACCGCGAGGAGCGCGCTGACGCGGCCGTGCCGGCCGAGGTGGTCGACGAGGCCCTCGGGCTCTGCGGTGATCGCGTCGACCATGGTGCGGTCACCGCTCGCGAAGTGGAAGGTGCGGTGCGCGCGGACCGCGGGGCGGGCCTCCCGGTCGGCGGCCATGCCGAACCGGCCGGACCGGCCACGCCGGACGTGGACCGGGCGGTTCTCGACCGTGAACGGGACGTCGTGCTCCCACAGCGGGAACACCACCGCGTCCCGTGCGAGGACGCCGAGGACGGGCCAGAGCCAGCGCCGCGGGGTGCCGACGACTGTGAACACGCCGGAGCCCCGGCCGACGTGCCCGGGCGGGACGGCGCCGAAGTAGGTGCGGAGCCTGGGGTGCAGGGCCGCCAGCACGTCGGCGGACGCGCTCAGCTCGTACGGCGACCGGGTCACGCTCCCGATCCTGGCACGGCGTCGGACGCGGCTCCTACGATGGACGACATGGGACACGACCACGGCCACACGCACGGACACGCGTCCGAGCGGGCGCTGCTGATCGCGTTCTGCATCTCGGCGGGGATCCTGCTGGCCGAGGTGGTCGGCGCGGTCGTCACCGGGTCCCTCGCGCTGCTCGTGGACGCCGGGCACATGGTCGTCGACACCGGCGGACTCGGGATCGGCCTGGTCGCCACCCGACTGGCCCGCCGCACCCCGACCGCCCGACGGACCTGGGGCTACCAGCGTGCCGAGGTCCTGGGTGCCACCGCACAGGCCGCGATCCTGCTGGCGGTCGGCGTCTACGTGGTGATCTCCGCCGTGCAGCGCCTGTTCGTGCCGGAGGAGATCGAGGCCGGCCCCCTGCTGGTCTTCGGCTTCGTCGGGCTGATCGGCAACCTGGTCGCGTTCGCGGTGCTCGTGCGGGCGTCGGGCGAGGGCTTCACCTCGCGGGCGGCCCGACTCGAGGTGCTCAACGACACCCTCGGCTCCGTCGCCGTCATCGCCGCCGCCGTCGTGCTGTTCCTGACCGGGTGGCAGCGCGCCGACTCGGTCGCGGCACTGCTGATCGGCCTGCTCATCATGCCCCGCGCCGTCAAGCTCCTCCGCGAGACCGCCGACGTCCTGCTCGAGGCGACACCGCGCGGCCTCGACCTGGACGCCGTCCGTGGCCACATCCTGCAGCTCGACCACGTCATCGCCGTGCACGACCTGCACGCGACGCTGGTGTCGACCGGGGTCCCGAACCTGACCGCGCACGTGGTGGTGGACGACCACTGCTTCACGACCGCGCACGCGCCGGCGATCCTCGACGAGCTGCAGCAGTGCGTGGCCGAGCACTTCGACGTGCCGGTCGAGCACTCCACGTTCCAGCTCGAACCCGCGTCGCACCAGCGGCACGAGCACGAGGTGCACGTCTGACCGGTGCCGGTCCGGGTGCTCGTGCTGGTGCCGGTCCGGGTGCTGATGCTGATGCTCGTCAGCAGTCGGAGTCGCGTGTCGGGTAGGCCGTGATCACGCGTTCGGTGGTCGCCGAGACGATGACTTTGACGAACCCGTCCGGGCTCGGCGCGCTGCCGTCGTCGAAGCGGACGGGTGCGGCGTAGCAGACCTTGCCGTCCCCGGCGTCGACGGGCAGCCCCTTCTGCGGGTTCGTCAGCGCCGTCCGGACCGCCGTGAGCATGGCGTCGTCCCAGTCCCGCTGCGTCGTGTGACCGGAGAGGACGTCCTGCCAGTCGCGGGTGTGCCGGACGCGGATGTGCTCGTAGCCCTGCGCCGCGGTGCCGCACTGCAGTACGACGTCGCCGAGCGCCGCGGTGTCGTACCGCGCGACCGCGGCACGGCCGTCCGAGTTGCACCGGTCGAGGACCGCGGAGCCGGGCAGGTCCGGGCCGGACCGGGCGATCACCGCGACGGTGCTCTCGGTGCTGCCGGTGCTGCCGGTGCTGCCGGGGTCGTCGGTGCCGCCCGTGCCGGTGCCCTGCTCGCTCGGGTCGGTCGCCGTGGCCGAGGGGGCTGCGGAGCGGACGGTGTCGTCGCCCTCCCGGGCGTTCGTCAGCGCGAAGCCGCCGATCACCACGACGGCGGCGACCGCCGCGGCGATGCCGGTCAGGGTGGAGCGGGAGCGCTTGGCGGGCATGCGGCCAGTATGCCGGAGGG
>NZ_JASDDD010000016.1:0-67272 GCF_030407555.1 Curtobacterium sp. APC 4022 | reverse complement strand
TTTTCCTGACCCTTTACGGGTCAGGGCTCGCGTCCACTTTGTGGTTCCCGACAGACGATCGGGAATCAAACTGAATATTCGCTACGGCGGAGCAGTCTGAGACCAGATCATGGTCGATGGTGTTCCGGTGGTCATAGCGAGAGGGAAACGCCCGGTCACATTCCGAACCCGGAAGCTAAGCCTCTCAGCGCCGATGGTACTGCAAGGGGGACCTTGTGGGAGAGTAGGACGCCGCCGGACTTCTTTTCAATGGAAAGCCCCTGACGGGTGGAGCATCACGCTCCACCAGTCAGGGGCTTTTCTGCGTTCGCCGACGGAGCCGTCAACGGGGGCCTCCGCCGCCGATGCAGGGCCGCCGGCACAACGGGCGGCCACTGTAGGATCAGGGCGTCATGACAGCGCCATTCTCCCCTGCCACCGGTTCCGACGTCCGCGTCCGGTTCTGCCCGTCGCCCACCGGAACGCCGCACGTCGGCCTCGTCCGCACCGCTTTGTTCAACTGGGCCTACGCCCGGCACACCGGCGGCAAGCTCGTCTTCCGCATCGAGGACACCGATGCCGCCCGTGACAGCGAAGAGTCGTACGCCCAGATCATCGAGGCACTGCGCTGGCTGAAGCTGGACTGGGACGAGGGCGTCGAGGTCGGGGGACCGCACGGCCCGTACCGACAGTCCGAGCGAGCCGACGTCTACGCCGACGCGATCGCGCAGCTCACGGCTGCCGGCCACGCGTACGAGTCGTACGTCACGCCGGAGGAGATGGAAGCCCGCAACGTCGCGAACGGCCGCGACCCGAAACAGGGCTACGACAACCACGAGCGTGACCTCACCGACGCCGAGCGTCAGGCGTTCCGCGACCAGGGTCGGGCGCCGGCGCTCCGCCTGCGCGTGCCGGACCGTGACCTGAGCTTCCAGGACCTCGTCCGCGGTGAGATCACCTTCCCGCAGGGCTCGTTCCCGGACTTCGTCGTGGTGCGTCCGAACGGCAAGCCGCTGTACACGTTCACGAATCCCCTGGACGACGCCCTGATGGGGATCACGCACGTCCTCCGTGGCGAGGACCTGCTGTCGTCGACCCCGCGTCAGATCGCGCTGTACGAGGCCCTGTACGAGATCGGCCTCGCGCAGTTCATCCCGCAGTTCGGTCACCTGCCGTACGTGATGGGGGAGGGCAACAAGAAGCTCTCGAAGCGCGACCCGGAGTCGAACCTCTTCCACCACCGCGCGAACGGCATGGTCCCCGAGGGGCTGGTCAACTACCTCGCCCTGCTCGGGTGGTCGATCGGTGCCGACCGCGACGTGTTCTCGATCGACGAGATGGTCGCAGCGTTCGAGGTCACCGACGTGAACCCGAACCCGGCGCGCTTCGACCACAAGAAGGCCGAGTCGATCAACGGTGACCACATCCGCCTGCTCGACCCCGCCGACTTCCGTGCTCGTCTCACGCCCTACCTGACCGACTTCCTCGACGACCCGGCGACGGCGGAGCAGCAGCGCGTGCTCGAGCTGGCCGCCCCGCTCGTCCAGGAGCGCATGCAGCTGCTCAGCGAGGCGCCGGGCATGCTCGGCTTCCTGTTCACCGCGGACGACGACCTGGTGGTCGAGGACGACGCCCTCGGTTCCCTCAAGGGCGACCCGGCCCCGGTCCTCCAGGCCGGCATCACGGCACTCGAGCAGCTCGACGACTGGTCCACGGCCGCCATCGAGCAGGCCCTGCGGACGGCGCTCATCGACGGCCTCGAGCTGAAGCCCCGGGTGGCGTTCGGTCCGCTGCGTGTCGCGGTGTCCGGTCGTCGGATCAGCCCGCCGCTGTTCGAGTCGATGGAGATCCTCGGCAAGCAGTCCACGCTCGCGCGGCTCCGTTCCCTCGCGGCACGCTGACGTCCGTGGTCGACGTCGTCGTCATCGGAGCCGGTCCGGCCGGGCTCAGTGCTGCGCTCAACCTGGTGCGGGCGAAGCGCACGGTGTTGCTGCTCGATGCGAACCGACCCCGGAACGCCGCGACCCTGCGCTCGCACGGGTTCATCACGCGGGACGGTATCTCACCCCTGGAGCTGCGGAAGCTCGGGCGCGACGAGGTCGCTGGCTACCCGGAGGCCACGGTCACGCAGGCCGTCGTGGAGCGGGTCTGGCAGGCCGACGGTGCCTGGAACGTGCACGGAACGTGGCGGGGCGCCGAGGTCTCGGCGACCGCACGTGCGGTGGTGATCGCCACGGGCCTCCGTGAGTCGTTCCCCGCCCTGCCGTCGCTCCGGGCGTTCTACGGCACGGACGTGCACAGCTGTGTCGAGTGTGACGGGTACGGCAAGGCGGGGCAGCCGCTGGCGTTCATCGGCGAGACCGACGACGTCGTCGACCGGGCGTTGCTGGTCGGCTCGTGGTCCGACGACCTCATCGTCTTCACGAACGGCGTCGCGCCGGTGACCGACGCGGGGCGTGCGCGTCTCGACGCAGCGGGTATCCGTGTCGACGAGCGCCCCCTGGCGGACCTGGAGGGCGACCGCACCGGCATGACCGGCGTCCGGTTGGCCGACGGGGACGTGGTGTCGCGCTCCGGTGCCTTCGTGCGGCCCGAGTGGCACGCGGACCTGGACTGGGTCGACGCGGCCCTCGACCGCGACGCCCAGGGCTTCGTGCGGGTGGACCGGCTCGGTCGCTCGAACCTGCCCGGGCTGTACGCGGTCGGGGACGTCACACCGCCCGGACCGGAGCAGCTCATCGTCGCTGCGGGTCACGGGGCCTCGACCGCCGCGGCTGTGCACCGTGACCTCGTCGGTGGTCTCGAAGACCTCCGGGATGCTGTACAGTAGTTGATCGTGCCCCGGACAACGGGGCGCGGGGCCGCAGGGCCTTTGGGGTATGGTGTAATTGGCAACACAGCGGTTTCTGGTACCGTCGTTCTTGGTTCGAGTCCAGGTACCCCAGCAAGTGGACACACGGAAAGCCCCCGGGAAACCGGGGGCTTTCGTCGTTCCCAGGCGAAGGCGTCGTTCCGGCGCGCGAGTCTGCCGACCGGCTATCGTCGATGCACGAGCGCGGGCAGCGCGCCGCCACGCCCGGACATCGTCCGGGCGACACGACCAGGGGGACCCATGATCATCTTCGGCAGCCGCACCCGTGACGCCCTCGTCGGGGTGCTCTTCTTCGCCTGCACCCTCTGCGGGTCCACCGCTGCGCAGCGCCTGCACCGCCTGCGGACGTGGTTCACGCTGTTCTTCCTGCCGGTGTTCCCGTTCGGGCACGGTCGGTACGTGCTGCAGTGCGCCTACTGCGGCGGCCAGTCGGCCATGCCGCGCGAGGGCGCCGAGCGGTTCATCGCCGACAGCGAGCGGGCGCAGCAGGCGCACCTGGCGCAGGAGACCCTGCCGCCGACCGGCGCCTGAGCCGCGGGACACCGGACGCGGCAGCTCGCCCGGCACAGCTCTGTAACGCTCCGGTCACGGTGCGACTGCAACCGGTTGCACCACCCCTGTCCGGGGCGTAGCGTCCTCGCTCAGCAGGCAGCGTCGCCTGCTCCAGTGCAGCGTCGCCGGCACGGTCCGGCGATGCTCCTGGTGATCTCGATGAGGAGACAACGCTGTGAAGAACACACGTGCGAAGGGCCGCGTGGCCTCGATCGCAGGGATCGCGGTCGTCGGCCTGTTGCTCGCGAGCTGCTCGAGCGGGAGCTCGGCCTCGAACGACGCGAAGAGCGGGCAGGACAGCCGCGGACCGATCACCTACGTCCAGGGCAAGGACAACTCGAACGTCGTCCGCCCGCTGATCGCCAAGTGGAACAAGGCCCACCCGGATGAGAAGGTCACCTTCAAGGAGCAGTCCGACCAGGCCGACCAGCAGCACGACGACCTCGTGCAGCACTTCCAGGCCAAGGACGACAACTACGACGTGGTGGACGTCGACGTGGTGTGGACCGCGGAGTTCGCCGCGAAGAGCTGGCTCACCCCGCTGACCGGTGACATGAAGATCGACACGTCGAAGCTGCTGCCGTCGACGGTGAAGACCGCGACGTACAACGACACGCTCTACGCGGCCCCGCAGACCTCCGACGGCGCGCTGCTCTACTACCGCAAGGACCTCGTGAAGACCCCGCCGACGACGTGGGACGAGATGATGAAGGACTGCTCGATCGCGAAGGACGCCGGCATCGGCTGCTACGCCGGACAGTTCGCCAAGTACGAGGGGCTGACGGTCAACGCCTCCGAGGCGATCAACGGCGCTGGCGGCGCGGTCCTCAACGGCAGCGGCAAGCCGGACGTGGACACCTCCGACGCGAAGGCCGGGCTGCAGAAGCTCGTCGACGCCTTCCAGGACGGCAACATCCCGAAGGAGGCGATCACCTACCAGGAGGAGCAGGGTCGCCAGGCGTTCGAGGACGGCAAGCTGCTGTTCCTCCGCAACTGGCCGTACGTGTACAGCCTCGCGAAGACGGACGGCTCCAGCAAGGTGAAGGACACCTTCGGCATCGCCCCGATCCCGGGTGCGGACGGCGTCGGTGCCTCCACCCTGGGCGGCCACAACGCCGCGATCAGCGTCTACTCGAAGCACAAGGCCACCGCGCACGACTTCCTCGAGTTCCTCATCTCGAACGACACGCAGAAGTTCTTCGCGACGCAGGGATCGCTCGCCCCGGTCATCGGCGACCTGTACACGGACCAGGAGCTGACGGCGAAGCTGCCGTACCTCCCGACGCTCCTCGAGTCGATCAAGTCGGCCGAACCGCGTCCGGTGACGCCGTTCTACCCGGCCGTGACGAAGGCGATCCAGGACAACACCTACGCCGCCCTCAAGGGGTCGAAGTCCGTCGACTCGGCGATGCAGGACATGCAGGCCGCCCTCAAGTCGGCGACTGACGGCAGCGGCAACTGACACCGCGGGCGGCGCACGCCGCCCACTGACGGGAGGGTCGTGGTCACGCGACCACGACCCTCCCGACTCCACTCTGTGCGTTCCCGACACCGGCAAGGAGGCCGTCCGTGTCAGCAGCAACCGAGATCCCCGCAGCGATACCCGAACCCCAGGGGATGGAGCCGCCGAAGCGCCGCAAGGGCGGGCTCAACGCGGACCACGGCCGCTGGGCCGTCTACCTGATCGGCCCGACGATCGTGCTCCTGGCGATCGTCATCGGCTACCCCGTCGTCAGCGCGGTCATCCAGTCGTTCCAGCTCGACCAGGGCCTCGACAAGGCCACCGGACTGTTCGTCGCGGGTGGCTTCGCCGGCGTCACGAACTACGTGCACTGGCTCGGCCAGCAGTGCGGGAACGCCGCCTGCCCGCCCGGCAACCTCGGGTCGCAGTTCTGGACGGCGTTCGGCAACACGTTCTTCTTCACGGTCGTGACCGTGGCACTCGAGACCGTCATCGGGCTCTGGATGGCCATCATCATGAACCGCAACTTCAAGGGCCGCGCCCTCGTCCGCGCCGCGATCCTCATCCCGTGGGCCATCCCGACCGCCGTCACCGCGAAGCTCTGGTACTTCATCTTCGACGCGAACGGCGTGCTCAACCACGTCATCGGCCACCAGGTCCTCTGGTTCTCGGACGAGTGGGCGTCGCGGTTCGCGATCATCATCGCCGACACCTGGAAGACGACGCCGTTCATGGCGCTGCTCATCCTGGCCGGGCTGCAGCTGATCCCCGACGAGGTGTACGAGGCCGGCAAGATGGACGGCGCGTCGACGATCCAGCGCTTCGTCAACATCACGCTGCCGCTCGTCAAGCCGGCGCTCATGGTCGCCATCCTGTTCCGCGTGCTCGACGCGCTCCGGATCTACGACCTCATCGCGATCATGACCGGCGGCGGTGGTGGGTCCGGCAACGCGACCGTCTCGCTGTCCGTGCTGGTCGTCGACCAGATCCGGCAGGGCTTCAACTCCGCCTCGGCACTCTCCACCATCACGTTCGTGGTCGTCTTCGTCGTCGCGTTCGTCTTCGTCCGGTTCCTCGGCGCGAACGTCGTGCAGACCCAGGCGGCACAGCAGAAGGGCGAACTCAAGTGACCCTCGCAGCAGACCGTCTCCACATCCCCGCCGAACGTGCTGGCGCGCGCAGCGACGTCCGCGTGAAGCGCCACGTCGGGCCGAAGCTCCGCACCGGCATCCAGGCCGGGGTCATCGCCCTGTGGTGTCTCCTGCCCTTCTACTGGATGATCGTCACGTCGTTCCGTGACGTCGGGTACACGTTCGACCCGACGCCGTTCTTCACGCACGTCACGCTCGACAACTACGCGACCGCGTTCTCGACGGCCCTCGGCAACCACCTCGGGCGGGCACTGCTCAACAGCGTGTTCATCGGGGCCGTGGTGACGATCATCGCCCTGCTCGTCGGCACGACCGCGGCCTACGCGCTGGCCCGGCTGGAGTTCCGCGGCAAGTCCCTCATCGCCGGTGCGATCCTCGCGGCGTCGATGTTCCCGGGCGTCGCGCTCATCTCGCCGCTGTTCCAGCTGTTCACGGACATCGGGTGGATGGGCACCTACCAGGCGCTGATCCTGCCGAGCATCTCGTTCGTGCTGCCGCTGACGGTCTACACGCTCGCGTCGTTCTTCCGCGAGATGCCGTGGGACCTCGAGGAAGCGGCGCGCATCGACGGGTGCACCCGGGTGCAGGCGTTCCGTCGGATCATCCTGCCGCTCGCTGCCCCGGCCGTGTTCACGACCGCGATCCTGGCGTTCATCTCGTCCTGGAACGAGTACCTCATCTCCTCCCAGCTCTCGAGTGACGCCACCCAGCCGGTCACGGTCGCCATCGCGTCCTTCGCCGGGTCGCAGCCGCACCAGGAGCCGTACACCGCGGTGATGGCGGCGGGCACGATCGTCACGATCCCGCTCGTCATCCTGGTGCTCGTGTTCCAGCGACGCATCGTGGCCGGCCTCACCGCCGGCGGTGTGAAGGGCTGACGATGGCCCAGCGCGCGCCCCTCCGGCCGACGTCGCGGATCGAGGAGGCCATCGGTTTCGTCGGGTGCTTCGGTCTGCTGTTCCTCGGCGTCACGGTGTTCTGCGAGCTGACCGGGCGACCGGCGCTCGGGTGGGCCCTCACCCTCCTCGGCGCCGTCGTGGCGATCGTCCTCCTGGACCGGTGGCGACGCCGGGTGCTCCGGCGGACCGCAGACGCTGCCCAGGCCGACCACAGGCCGGCCGCGACGCGCGTGTCCGGCCGCTGACGGGCCTCCCGGCAGAAGCACGTGGGGATCCAGGAGATCGCGCACGCGACGGGGCTGTCGAAGGCGACCGTCTCGCGGGCGCTCCGCGGCCTGCCGACCGTTGCGGGCACGACCATCGACCAGGTGCGTCGGGTCGCCGACGAACTCGGGTACGTCCCGAGTTCGGCGGCGGCCGGCCTGGCCACCGGCCGCCAGCACGCGGTCGGGGTCGTCGTGCCGGTGATCGACCGCTGGTTCACCACGAAGGCCCTGGGCGGGGTCGACGCGGAGCTCCGGGCCGCCGGCTACGACCTGGTCCTCTACAACCTCGGAGGCCCCGGCGGCGACCGGCACCGGGCCTTCCGCCGCACGATGCTGCGCCAGCGGGTCGACGCGCTCGTGCTGCTGTCGCTGGTCCTCGACGAGACCGAGCGACGCGAGCTGCAGGTGAGCGAGCTGCCGACCGTCGTGATCGGCGGTCCAGCGCACGACCTGCGGAACGTCGGCGTCGACGACCACGAGGTCGCGGCCCTGGCGGTCACGCACCTCACCGGCCTCGGACACCGCGAGGTCGCCTACGTCGGTGGGCAGGACGAAGCCGGGTTCAGCGTGGCCGTGCCGTACCGCCGGCGCGACGGGTTCACCGCGGCCATGGAGCGCGCCGGAGCGGCGATCCGCCCCGCCTGGTACGCCGACGGCCGGTTCTCGTTCGCCGGCGGCGTCGTCGCCGGTACCGCCCTGCTCGACGTGCCGGCTGCCGAGCGACCGACTGCGGTCGTCTGCGCCTCCGACGAGATGGCACTCGGCGTGGTGGTCGCCGCGCACCGGCTCGGGCTCGACGTGCCGCGGGACCTCTCCGTCACCGGCGTCGACGGGCACGAGTACGGCGAGGTCCTCGGTCTGACGACCGTCGCGCAGGACCCGGAGGCGCAGGGTCGCGTGGCCGCACGGGCCGTCGTCCTGGAGGCCCAGGGTGCGTCCCCGGCGCCGCTCGCGCCGTCCGCCGCGCGGCTGGTGGTGCGCGGGTCGACCGCGCCGCCGTGCCGGTGAGGGCCCTCTGGCGGCGTCGGGCGTAGCGTCACCAGCATGCTGGTCACGAAACTCGAGCACGCCTGTCTCGTCGTCGAGCAGGACGGCGAACGCCTGGTCATCGACCCCGGTGCCTACACCCGGCCGGTCGACACGGGTGGCGCCGTCGCCGTCGTCGTCACGCACGAGCACCCGGACCACGGCACGGCGGGGCAGCTCACGCGGATCCTGCAGCAGAACCCCGGCATCCCCGTGTTCGGACCGGCCGGGGTCGCGTCGGCGCTCGCCGGGTCCGTCGCAGTCGACGTCGTGACGGACGGGGACACCCGGACCGTGGGTGCCTTCACCCTGACCTTCCACGGCACACGGCACCAGCTCATCCACTCGTCGGTGCCGGTCGTCGACAACACCGGGGTGTTCGTCAACGGCACGCTGTTCCACCCGGGCGACGCCTACATCGACCCGGGCGTCCCCGTCGAGGTGTTCGCGACGCCGGTCGGGGCTCCGTGGCTCAAGATCGGCGAGCTGATGGACCACCTGGCCGCCGTCGCCCCACGCCGGGCGTTCCCGATCCACGAGGCCACCCTGTCCGACATCGGGTTCGCCGGACACACGGACCGGATCCGGCAGGTCGTCGAGCCCGCCGGTCAGGTCGTCGTGCTCGAGCCGGGGGAGTCGCTCACGGTCTGAGGACCGGCAGGGAGACGCCGCTGAGACCGGCGACACACCGGCGTGGGCACGGCCGTTTTGGCGCTCGATCACACCCTGTGCAATACTTGTCGAGTTGTCGGAACGGCCCCATCGTACAGTGGCCTAGTACGCCGCCCTCTCACGGCGGTAACGCGGGTTCGAATCCCGCTGGGGTCACCACGAGTGACACACTCCGAACCGACACATCGCCGCGGCCCCATCGTATAGCGGCCTAGTACGCTGCCCTCTCACGGCGGTAACGCGGGTTCGAATCCCGCTGGGGTCACCACGCATGCAGTCCCTCGTCCGGGTTCCGGGCGGGGGACTTCGTCGTTCCCGTGCGAACGGGTGCAGGAGGATGTCGGTATGGACTCGACCGGAGCACCACCGCAGGACGGACCGCCACACACCCGCTGGTCGCTGATCGCCCTCGTGGCGCTCGGCGGCGCGGTCGGCACCGCCGTCCGGGCGCTCCTCGCCCAGGCGTTCCCGGCCGTCGACGGGATCAGCTGGAGCATCCTCGCGATCAACGTCGTCGGCGCGTTCTGCCTCGGCCTGCTGCTCGACACCCTCGCGCGTCGGGGCCCGGACGTCGGCCGACGTCGGTCGCTCCGGCTGTTCGTCGGGACCGGCGTGCTCGGCGGCTTCACGACGTACAGCACCCTGGCCGACGACACCGCACGGCTGCTCGACGGTGGTCGGTGGGCTGCCGGTGGCGGGTACGCACTGCTGTCGGTCGTGCTCGGGCTCGTCGCCGTGGTCGCCGGACTCGCGGTCGCCGGTGCGCTGACGAAGCGGGCAGCGCGGTGACCGCCCTCGTGCTGGTGGTCGTCGCCGTCGGCGGCGGGCTCGGGGCCGCGCTCCGGTTCGTCCTGGACGGCGTCGTCAAGGCACGGGTGACCCGGTTCCCCCTCGGCACGCTGCTGATCAACGTCTCCGGATCACTCGTCCTCGGCTTCGTCACGGGCCTGGGGGAGGCCGGCACACTCGCCGCCCCGATGGTCGCCGTGCTCGGGACGGGCATGATGGGTGGGTACACGACGTTCTCGACGGCGAGCGTCGAGACCGTGCAGCTCCTCCGATCCGGCAAGACCCGGCTCGCCGTCCTGAACGGCCTCGGGATGCTCGTCGTCTCGGTCGGCGCTGCTGCGCTCGGCCTCCAGCTCGGAAGGAACACATGACCTCGGAACGCCCCGGCGAACTCGTCCTCGTCCGCCACGGAGAGACGGAGTGGTCGAAGAGCGGGCAGCACACCGGCCGCACCGACATCCCGTTGACGGAGAACGGCGTCGCGCAGGCCGAACGGGCCGCCCGGTACCTGGCGGACCGCGACTTCGCGCTCGCCCTGTCGAGCCCCCTCGCCCGGGCCCGCGAGACCGCGCGCATCATCGGCGTCGACCCGGAGCTCGACGAAGACCTGTACGAGTGGGACTACGGCGCGTACGAGGGCCTGACGACGCCGCAGATCAAGGTCCAGCGGCACGGCCCGTGGGACCTCTGGACCGACGGCGTCCCCGCCGGTGACACGCCCGGCGAGAACGCCGCTGAGGTCCGGGTCCGGGTCGAGCGGGTCATCAACCGCGCGCGCCCGGTCCTCGCCGAGGGCCAGGACGCGATCTTCGTCGCGCACGGCCACGTGCTCCGTGCCCTCGGCGCCGCCTGGATCCGTCTCGCGCCGCAGGACGGCGCGGTGCTCAAGCTCGGCACGGCGACGGTCAGCACGCTCGGGTACGAGCACGGCCGACCGGTCATCGACGCCTGGAACATCACCCCGTCCTGAGGTGACGAACGGCACGGGCGGCGGTGACGATCCCCGCCGCCCGCCGCCGTCCGGCCCGGCGTCCGCGGTCAGTCGGCGCTGAGCACGATCCCCATGCCGAGGCTCGGGGTGACGTCCTCGAACCCGAGCGAGCGGTACAGGCGCTGCCCCGGCGGGTCCCCGATGAGCGACACGTAGGGCCCCTCGGGAGCCCGGTCGCGGATATCCGCCACCAGCCACTCGACGACCGCTCGGCCGAGCCCCTGCCGCTGGTGTGCCGGGTCGGTGGCGACGTCGACGACGTGGAAGTACCAGCCGCCGTCGCCGATCACGCGGCCCATCGCGACCGGTGTGCCGTCGGCGTCGACGACGTGGCAGGCCGACCAGGCACCCGCGATCGCCGGCGCACCCTGCTCGGCCGTCACCGGGGTCAGCCCGGAGTCACGCCGGAGCCGCAGGTAGTCCTGGAGCGGCGGGGCGGTCGGCATCAGCGTGTAGTCGGCGGTGTCCATGTCCCCAGCCTGCCCGATGCCGGCGTCGGGGGCGGTGCGGTCAGACCGTGCGGATGCTGCTGGTCGCCCCCAGTGCCCGACCACGGCGCCGTTCGACGACGCGTCCGACCGCCAGGAGCGCCACGCTGACGACGGCGCCGAGCAGCGTCTGCACGATCCGGTCGAGCGCCAGGAGCCCCGGGGCCTCCGGCAGGCTCAGCCACGACACCGCCAGGGCCAGCGGCGTGAGGAACAGCAGGCAGACGGCGTAGTTCCGCGCGACGAAGACCTCGGCCATGAACTGCCCGACGACGGCGATGACGACGATCCACCACGCCGAGGGTTCGAGCAGCAGGATCCCGACCGCGACGACCGTCCCGCCGACGGTGCCGACGACGCGCTGGACGGCGCGCGAGACCGTGTGTCGCTGCCGGAGCGCCGGCAGCGTCGACACGACGGCGATCACGGCCCAGTACGGGTGACCGAGACCCGGCAGGGACTCGGCGACCGCCCCGGCCGCGAGCGCGCCGACGACGTTGAGGCCGATGGTCTCCCAGAGCGCCGAGGTCCGGAGGACCGCCAGCGACCGGTGCTTCCGGGCCGCGAGCGGACGGAACCGGTGCGGGACGTGCGGGTGCAGGACCCGGCGGAAGCCCGCGCCGGACATCGCGACGAGCCACGCCCAGGCGACCGAGCCGAGGATGACCGTGGCGACGAGCGGCAGGTCGCCGGTGTGCACCGGCACGAGGGCCGAGACGACGAACGCGAACACCGGGAAGATCGGTTGGGCGGGGATCGTCCGGAGGGCGCTGAGCGTGGCGACCGCGACGACCAGCACCACGACGAGGCCGGTTCCCTGCAGCCACAGCGGCGACCCGAGCAGCGACACCGCGATGCCCGCGGCCATGCACGCGACCTGCAGGGACCCGGCGACCCCGGTGGTCACCGCACGCTGCCGGTACGGCTCGGTCGCGCCGAAGATCGCGGTGAAGCCGGCGAACAGCGCGAAGGCGGCGTACTGCGGCATCCCGAGTCCGACGAGCAGCGCGAGCGGGACACCGCCCGCGATCGCGGCGCGCGCTGCGCCCTCGAGGTTGGTCGTGCGGGTCGAGTGCGGAGCGGTCGTCATGTCCTGGCCATCCTCTCACCGCGACGGGTGTCGTCGACTCGTGGCGGGCCTCCCGGCTGTCGTCCCGCGATTGGTATACCAAGCTGCTAGAGTGCTCGGACGACGCCGTGTCAGCGGTGTCGCAACGCGAAGCGAGGAGGCACGGGCATGGGCAGGACGCTCGCCGAGAAGGTGTGGGACGACCACGTCGTCGTCAAGGGGGAGGACGGCAACCCCGACCTCCTGTACATCGACCTCCATCTCGTGCACGAGGTGACCAGCCCGCAGGCCTTCGACGGCCTCCGTCAGGCCGGTCGCCCGGTGCGTCGCCTCGACCTCACGATCGCGACCGAGGACCACAACACGCCGACGCTCGCCATCGACCGGCCGATCGCGGACCCGACGAGCCGCACCCAGATCGAGACCCTGCGCCGCAACTGCGCGGAGTTCGGCGTCCGGCTGCACTCCCTGGGCGACAAGGAGCAGGGGATCGTGCACGTCGTCGGTCCGCAGCTCGGTCTGACCATGCCCGGCATCACCGTGGTGTGCGGCGACTCGCACACCTCGACCCACGGGGCCTTCGGCGCGATGGCGTTCGGCATCGGCACCAGCGAGGTCGAGCACGTCCTGGCGACGCAGACCCTGCCCCTGAAGCCCTTCAAGACGATGGCGGTCACGGTCGAGGGCACGCTGCGGCCGGGCGTGACGGCGAAGGACATCATCCTGGCCGTGATCGCGCAGATCGGCACAGGGGGTGGGCAGGGCTACGTCCTGGAGTACCGCGGGTCGGCGATCCGGGCGCTCTCGATGGAGGGCCGGATGACCATCTGCAACATGTCGATCGAAGCGGGCGCCCGCGCCGGCATGGTGGCCCCCGACCAGACGACGTACGACTACGTGCAGGGCCGCGACCACGCCCCGACCGGCTCGGACTGGGACGACGCCGTCGCGTACTGGGACACGCTGGCCACCGACGACGACGCGGTGTTCGACGCTGAGGTCTTCATCGACGCCGACACGCTCGAGCCGTTCGTCACCTGGGGCACGAACCCCGGCCAGGGCGTCTCGCTCTCCGACTCCGTGCCGGATCCGGCCGGCTACGCCGACCCGAACGACCGCGCCGCGGCCTCCCGCGCGCTCGAGTACATGGACATCCAGGCCGGAACACCGATGAAGGACATCGCGGTGGACGCGGTCTTCATGGGGTCCTGCACGAACTCCCGCATCGAGGACCTCCGCGCCTTCGCCTCCGTGATCAAGGGCCGCGAAAAGGCGCCGGGTGTGCGCGTGATGGTCGTGCCGGGATCTGCACGAGTCCGGCTCGAGGCCGAGGCCGAGGGGCTCGACCAGGTCTTCACCGACTTCGGTGCCGAGTGGCGCTTCGCCGGCTGCTCGATGTGCCTCGGCATGAACCCCGACCAGCTCGCGCCGGGGGAGCGCTGCGCCTCCACCTCGAACCGCAACTTCGAGGGCCGGCAGGGCAAGGGCGGCCGCACGCACCTGGTCTCGCCGCTCGTCGCGGCCGCGACCGCTGTCCGCGGAACGCTCTCGAGCCCGTGGGACCTGGAAGACGACGACGCACGCCGGGCCGTCCCGGTGACCGCTGGAGGGAACCACTGATGGAGAAGATCGGCACCGTCACCGGGATCGCCGCACCGCTGAAGCGGTCGAACGTCGACACCGACCAGATCATCCCCGCCGTCTACCTGAAGCGGGTCACGAAGACCGGGTTCGAGGACGCGCTGTTCTCCGGATGGCGGCAGGACCCCGAGTTCGTGCTCAACCAGCCCGCCTTCCAGGGTGCCCGCGTGCTGATCGCCGGACCGGACTTCGGCACCGGCTCGTCCCGCGAACACGCGGTGTGGGCGCTCCGCGACTTCGGCTTCCGTGTGGTCGTGTCCCCCCGTTTCGCGGACATCTTCAAGGGCAACGCCGGCAAGCAGGGACTGGTCACCGCGATGGTGTCCGAGCCCGAGATCGAGCGGATGTGGGCCGCGATCGACGCGCAGCCGGGCATCGAGGCGACCGTGGACCTCGCGACACAGCGCGTGTCGATCGGCGACGTGGACGTGGCTTTCGAGATCGACGCTTACACTCGTTGGCGGTTGATGGAAGGGCTCGACGACATCGGGCTCACCCTCCGTGACGAGACCTCGATCACGGAGTTCGAACACTGCCGCTCCAGTTGGCGGCCGAAGACATTGCCGGTGAAGTAGTGAACTCTCTCGTACAGGACGCAGCAGCCGCAGGGGCGCGCGTCGGGTTGAAGTCGGACGAGATCGTCATCCGCGGGGGCAAGCCCCTCGTGGGACGCATCGAGGTCCGCGGTGCGAAGAACCTGGCGACCAAGGCCATGGTCGCCGCGCTCCTCGGAGACACCCCGTCGATCCTCAAGGACGTCCCGGACATCTCCGATGTCAAGGTCGTCCGCGGCCTGCTCGAGGTGCACGGCGTGCGCGTGACCGACCCGGCCCGTGGCGAGCTCATCCTCGACCCGTCCCGCGTCGAGTCCGCGCACTTCGCCGAGATCGACGCGCACGCCGGGTCGAGCCGCATCCCGATCCTGTTCTGCGGCCCGCTGCTGCACAAGCTGGGCGAGGCGTTCATCCCCGACCTCGGCGGCTGCCGCATCGGCGACCGTCCGATCGACTTCCACCTCGACGCACTGCGCGCCATGGGTGCCGTCGTCGACAAGCAGATCTCCGGCATCCACATCACGGCGCCGAACGGTCTCAAGGGCGCGAACATCGAGCTGCCCTACCCGAGCGTCGGGGCGACCGAGCAGGTCCTGCTCTCGTCCGTGCTCGCCGAGGGCACCACCGAGCTCCGCAACGCGGCGATCGAGCCCGAGATCATGGACCTCATCGCGATCCTGCAGAAGATGGGCGCGATCGTCACGGTCGAGCCCAGCCGCACGATCTTCATCGAGGGCGTCAAGTCGCTCCGGGGGTACACCCACCGCGCGATCAACGACCGCAACGAGGCCGCGAGCTGGGCCTCCGCCGCGCTGGCCACCAACGGCGACATCTTCGTCGAGGGCGCCAAGCAGCAGGAGCTCATGACGTTCCTCAACGTCTTCCGCAAGGTCGGCGGCGGGTTCGACATCCAGGAGGACGGCATCCGGTTCTACCGTGAGCTCGACGTCCTCAAGCCCGTCGTCATCGAGACCGACGTGCACCCCGGCTTCATGACCGACTGGCAGCAGCCGCTCGTCGTGGCCCTGACGCAGGCCGAGGGCCAGAGCGTCGTGCACGAGACGGTCTACGAGAACCGCTTCGGCTTCACCGACGCGCTCAACGAGATGGGTGCCGACATCGTCGTGCACAAGGAGGGCCTGCCGGGTCACGACCGCCGCGTCGCCCGCCGTCCCTTCGAGCAGGCCGCGGTCGTCACCGGCCCGACCAAGCTGCACGGTGCGAACGTCCGTGTCCCCGACCTCCGGGGCGGGTTCAGCCACCTCATCGCGGCGCTCACCGCCGAGGGCGAGTCACACATCACGAACGTCGGCATCATCAGCCGCGGCTACGAGCACTTCATCCCGAAGCTGCGCAAGCTCGGCGCGGACTTCGACTTCGCGGGATGAGCACCGAGCCGGCCGACGCCCGAGCCGGTGCGGTGGACCAGGTCACCACGGGCCTCCCGAACCCCGGGAGGCGCTGGAAGCGTGGTGACCTGAACGTCGCGTTCCGGATCACCTCGGTCTTCGTGATCCCGTTGTTCCGTCGGGTCGCGGCGTACCGGTGGCACGGCCCGAACCGCCTGCCGGCAGATGGGGCGTTCGTGCTCGCGCCGAACCACTACACGAACATCGACCCGCTGGTGGTCGGCACCGCCGTCTGGGTGAGCCGCCGACCACCGCTGTTCCTGGCCAAGGCATCGATCTTCGACGTGCCCGTCGTCGGCAAGCTGATGACCGGCATGGGGCAGATCCCGGTCGAGCGGTCGGGCCGGACGCGGTCCAGCAACCCCCTGCAGGGCGGTGGCGGCCTCGTCCGGAACGGCGGCGCCGTCATCGTCTACCCGGAGGGCACGCTCACCCGCGACCCCGACCTGTGGCCGATGCGCGGCAAGACCGGCGCGGCGCGGATCGCCCTCGAGAACGACGTGCCGCTCATCCCGATGGCCCACTGGGGCACGCAGCGGATCCTGCCGCGGTACTCGAAGCGCCTCAACCTGTTCCGGAAGGCCCACGTCGACATCCTGTTCGGCGAGCCGATGGACCTGTCGGCGTACCGGGGCAAGCCGATCGACCAGGCGCTGCTGCAGGAGGTCACCGACGCGCTGATGGCCGAGATCACGAAGCTCGTCGAACAGCTCCGTGGGGAACGCGCCCCGGAGAAGCGCTGGGACCCCAGCGCCGCCCGCCAGAAGGAGACCGGCAAGTTTGAGTGACGCAGCCGACCGGGGGACCGCACCCGGTCTCCGACCGCACGACGACCACCCGGACCCCTCCGTCGCCGCACGCGGTGCGGTCGACACCGCGGCGATCCGTGTCGTGATGCAGTCCACCGACAAGCCACGCGTCGCCGTCATCGGGGCCGGCAGCTGGGGAACCACCTTCGCGAAGGTCCTGGCCGAGGGCGGTGCCGAGACCGTCGTCTGGGCTCGCCGTCCCGAGGTCGCCCGCGAGATCACCGAGACCAAGCGCAACTCGGACTACCTGCCCGGCATCAACCTGCCGCGCACGCTGACCGCGTCGACGTCCCTCGCCGCGGTGCTCGCCGGCGCCGAGCAGGTGTACGTCTCGGTGCCGTCGCAGACCCTCCGCTCGAACCTCGCCGCGATCCGCGAGCTGCTGCCCGCGGACGTGCCGGTGGTCAGCCTCATGAAGGGCGTCGAGAAGGCCACCGGACTGCGGATGAGCGAGGTCCTGCTCGAGGGGCTCGGCATCGACCAGGACCGCATCGCCGTGGCCAGCGGACCGAACCTGGCGCTCGAGATCGCCCGCCGGCAGCCCACCGCCGCCGTCGTGTCGTCGTCGAGCGTCGACACCGCGACCGCCGTCGCCGCGGTCGCGACCAACCCCTACTTCCGCTCGTTCATCAACACCGACGTGATCGGCACCGAGTTCGGCGGGGTGCTCAAGAACCTCATCGCGGTGGCGATCGGCATCGTCGACGGCGTCGGGTACGGCGAGAACACCAAGGCGTCGATCATCACCCGTGGTCTGGCCGAGATGACGGAGTTCGCGGTGTCGCTCGGCGCGCAGCCGTCGACGCTGTCCGGCCTCGCCGGCCTCGGTGACCTCATCGCCACGTGCCAGTCGCCCCTGTCGCGGAACAACACCGCCGGTCGACTGCTCGGCCAGGGGTACCGCTTCGACGAGGTCGTCCGACAGATGAACCAGACCGCGGAGGGCCTGGCCTCGGTCGCGCCGATCCTCGAACTGGCGCGGGCGAACGGCGTCGACATGCCCATCGTCGGGCAGGTCGGCGAGGTCCTCGCCGGTAGGCTCGATCCGCGCAACATCGCGCCGCACCTCACGGAGACCGACGAGCCCCAGGGCGAGTGACCGGTCCCGGTACCCACCGCTTGGAGCGTCCATGAGCAGCACCGCGCCCGCACCCGAACCGACCGACGCCGAGCTCGCCCCGGAGACCGACGAGCGGACCACCGTCGCGGTGCTCTTCGGCGGACGGTCGAGCGAGCACGAGATCAGCTGCGTGACCGCCGGCGGGATCATGGACGTCGTCGACCGCGACCGGTACGACCTGCTGCCCATCGGCATCACGAAGGACGGCGCATTCACCCTGCAGGCGGACGACCCGTCGGACTGGGCGCTCCGCGGCCAGGAGCTGCCCACCGTGCCGGACAACGGCACCCGCGTGCGCTTCCCGGTCTCCGGTGACTCCCGCGAACTGTTCGTGGAACTGCCCGACGGCTCGGTGGAGTCCCTCGGCTCGGTCGACGTGGTGTTCCCGATCCTGCACGGTCCGTTCGGCGAGGACGGCACGATCCAGGGCCTGCTGGAGACCGCCGGCCTGCCCTACGTCGGCGACGGCGTGCTCGCCAGTGCCCTTGCGATGGACAAGCACGTCGCGAAGGCCGTCCTCGAACACGCCGGCCTGCGCGTCGCGCCCTGGACGACCGTGCTCCGTCGGCAGTGGCAGTCCGATCCGGTGGACGTCGCCGAGTCGGTCGCCGCACACGGCTTCCCGCTCTTCGTCAAGCCCGCCCGCGCCGGCTCGAGCATGGGCGTCTCGCGCGTCGACGACCCCGCACAGCTCGGTGCCGCGATGGACCTGGCCTTCGAGCACGACAACAAGGTCATCGTCGAGCCCCGCGTGATCGGGCGCGAGGTCGAGGTCGCCGTCCTGGAGGGCCGTGACGGCACCCCGCGCACGAGTCTGCCCGGCGAGATCGTCGTCGCCGAGGACGGCTTCTACGACTTCAGCGCCAAGTACCTGGGTGGTGACGAGCAGCTGCTCTGCCCGGCCCCACTCACCGAGTCCGAGACCGACGAGATCCGGTCGATCGGTGCCCGGGCGTTCGAGGCGATCGGCGGCGCCGGACTGGCACGGGTCGACTGCTTCCTCACCGACGACGGCTTCGTGGTCAACGAGGTCAACACGATGCCCGGCTTCACGCCGTTCTCGATGTACCCGCGCTGCTGGGCGGCGTCGGGCATGGCCTACCCGGACCTGGTCGCCGAGCTCATCGAGCTGGGGCGGGTCGCGGTCCGCTGATCTCTGCGGGCGCCGAGCGCCCAGCGCTCTGGCCGACGTCCGCGGGCGCCCAGCGCTCTGGCCGACGTCCGGCGGAGCAGCGCTCTATCCGACGTCCTGCGGATCGAGGCAGCGGTGCCCGTCCTTCGGCAGCGTCGACACCGCGTCGCCGAGGTCCTGCAGAGCGTCCGGCGTCGCGCGCTTCGTGTCGATGACGACCTGCACCGCGGGCGAGCGGCCGAAGGTCGTGTAGACGACGTTCTGTCCGCGGTCGTCGCGGATCCAGTCGACCGAGCCCTGCGCGAAGCACGGCAGGTCGGAGACCGTCGGCACGGCGACACCGCAGTGGTAGAGCACGGCGGCGGGGGACCCCCACGCAGCGGTCGCCTGCGCCGAGGTGTTGCGGAGCGGCAGCGTGCTGTTCACCGTCGCGGGGAGTCGGACCTGCGCTCCGGCGCAGGCGGCCGCGTTCGCGGAGGGAGCGGCCTGCATCGCGACGGCGTTCGTGCACCCGGTCAGTCCCACGACGACGGCCGCGGCCAGGACGAGACCCGCGACGGCACTGCGCCGACGGGTGACCGTCCGAGGGCGACGGGTGACGATCCGGGGGCGGCGGGGTGCGGTGTCCATCGGCGTCCAGGCTACCGTTCTGGTGTGGACGCGACCGACGAGCAGGACCCCGGCACCCGGCCCCTTACAGCAGCAGACGCGACGGTCGGGGCACTCGGCGAACTGGCCGTGCTCGCCCGCGTGACCCGGCGCCTCCCGTCCGGCTCGCCGCTGCTCGGCCCCGGTGACGACTGCGCCGTCGTCGCCGCTCCCGACGGACGCTTCGTCGTGACGACGGACATGATGGTGCACGGCCCGGACTTCCGGTGGGCCTGGTCCTCGCCGGAGGACGTCGGCTGGAAGGCCGCCGTCACGAACCTCTCCGACGTCGCCGCGATGGGCGCGGTGCCCTCGGGCCTCGTCGTCGCGATGGCCGCCCCGCAGGAGACGCCGGTGACCGTGCTCGAGGGCATCGCCGACGGCTTCCGACTCGCGATCGAGGCCCTGGCACCCGGCATCGGGGTCGTCGGCGGCGACCTGTCGACCTCGGCGACGTTCTCGCTGACCGTGACGGCGTTCGGCGACCTCGGTGGCCGTGCTCCCGTCGTCCGCTCGGGCGCGCAGCCGGGTGACGTCCTGGCGGTCTCGGGCGAGCTCGGGCCGGCCGCACGGGGGCTCGCCCGCCTGTTCCGCGACGGGGTCGACGACGCCGGTGAGCCGGACGCCGCCCGGGTCCGGGCGAGCGGGGCGGACACCGACCCCGACGTGGGCCGGCAGCGCCGTCCGGTGCCGCCGATCGCCGACGGGCCGCTCGCCGCCGCAGCCGGAGCGACCGCGATGCTCGACCTGTCCGACGGTCTGGCGATCGATGCCGGCCGGCTGGCGCGGGCGAGCGGGGTGACGCTGGAGCTCGACGTCGAACCGGCACTGGACCCGGTCGCGCTGCACGGCGGCGAGGACCACGGGCTGCTGGCGACGTTCCGGCCCGGCGCGAGCCTGCCCGGTGGGTTCCGCCGGATCGGGGTCGTCCGCGCACGCGCGGCGGACCACGGCGTCGACCTGGTGCGTGGCGGGGACGCGGTCCCGACGACGGGCTGGGACCCCTACGCCGACTGGGACGGCGCGGCAGGCTGAGCGCGCCGCACGTCCGGCAGCAGCAGCGCGCTGTGGAGCCGGCTCAGCCCGCGGTCTGACCGGGTCAGCCCGCGGCGTCCGCCAGGGCTTCCCACGCGACGGTGTCGCCCCAGGACCGCTTGCTGAACGGCGTCAGACCGGCCGGCCACGTCGGTTCCGGCGAGCGGGTGCCCCGTTCGACGACGACGACCGCTTCGGGCGTCAGTCGGGACACCAGGGCGTCGAGGACGTCGGTCAGCTCGGACTCCGGGACCTCGTACGGCGGGTCGATGAACACCAGGTCGAACGTCTTCGCCGTGGTGCGGAGGTAGCCGAGGGCCGGCTGCGCGTGCACCGCGACCCGGACGCCCGGCACACGCTTCTGCACCGCCTTCGCGTTCTCACGACAGGCGGCCGCAGCGGGTGCCGCCCGATCGACGAGCGACACCTCGACCGCACCCCGCGAGGCCGCTTCGAGGCCCAGGGCACCGGTCCCCGCGTACAGGTCGGCGACCGAGGTGTCGTCGATCAGCCCGCGCGACTCGAGCGACGAGAAGAGCGCTTCGCGCACGCGGTCGCTCGTCGGCCGGGTGCCGGACTTCGGCACCCGGAGCGTCGTGGAGCCGGCGGCACCGGCGATGATGCGGGTCATACAGCCACCGTAGCGGGCAGCCGGTGCCCCTCCGACGTTCTCCACAGGCGTCCGGGAGGCCCGTGGCAGGTCGGTCGTGCCGGGTACCGTGGCCCTGTGGTCACCTCCCGCGCCGACTCCGCTCCGACGACGCCCGACAGCTCCGCGCCCGACGGGTCCGTGCCTGCAGCCCCCGACGTGCAGTGGGGACCGGCACCGCTCGACGTGAAGCTGGCGAACGTCCTCGGCGGCCGGACCGCGAAGGCGATCGAGAAGGCCTTCGGCCACCGGACCGTCGGCGAGTTCCTCGAGCACGCCCCCCGGCGCTACGCCGAACGCGGTGCGCTGACCGCGCTGGACTCCCTGGCGATCGGCGAAGCGGTGACGATCGTCGCCGAGGTGATCGAGGTCCGCGAGCGTACGATGCGCGCGCGGCGCGGGTCGATCCTCGAAGCGAAGATCGGGGACGGCAAGGGCCTGCTGACCCTGACGTTCTTCAACCAGGGCTGGCGCACGAAGGACCTCGTCCCGGGTGCCCGCGGGGTGTTCGCCGGCAAGGTCGGCGACTACCGCGGTGCCCGGCAGCTGGCACACCCGGACTACGAGCTGTTCGACCGCGACGACCCGCGTGCCCTGGCGGACCCCGAGTCGGACGAGGCCATCCGGTGGTCGCGGCAGCCGATCCCGATCTACCCGGCGACGGCGTCGCTGTCGTCGTGGCAGATCGCGAAGGCGATGGGCATCGTCCTGGACACCCTGCCGGACGTCGCCGACCCGATCCCGACCACGGTGCGGACCCGTCTCGACCTGGTGCCGTTCCGGAAGGCGCTCGAGATGCTGCACCGGCCCGAGAAGGTCGCCGACTTCAAGCGCGCGCAGGACGCCCTGCGTTACCGCGAGGCGTTCGTGCTGCAGACCGCCCTGGTGCAGCGTCGCATCGCGGCCCGCGCGACGGCCTCGGTGGCACGCGTCGCCGCGCCGGGCGGGATCCTCGAGCGGTTCGACGCGACCCTGCCGTTCACGCTCACCGACGACCAGCGATCGGTCGGTGCCGAGATCGCCCAGGACATGGCCGGCAGCTGGCCGATGCACCGCCTGGTGCAGGGCGAGGTCGGTTCCGGTAAGACCCTCGTGGCGATCCGGGCGATGCTCACCGTGGCGGAGTCCGGCGGGCAGTCGGCCCTGATCGCCCCGACCGAGGTCCTGGCGGCGCAGCACCTCCGGTCGATCGTGAAGTTCCTCGGCCCGGACCTCGCCGCGGAGCTCCGACCGGTGATCCTGACCGGGTCGCAGTCCACCGACGAACGCCGACGCGCACTGCTCGCCGCGGCCTCCGGCGGTTCCCGGCTCGTCGTCGGTACGCACGCGCTCCTCGGTGACCGCGTGGACTTCGCCGAACTCGGTCTGGTGGTCGTCGACGAGCAGCACCGGTTCGGCGTCGAGCAGCGTGAAGCCCTGCGGACGAAGGGCACGACCCCGCCGCACGTGCTGGTGTTGACCGCGACGCCGATCCCGCGCACGGTCGCGATGACCGTGTTCGGCGACCTCGACGTGTCGACCATCCAGGGCATGCCCTCCGGTCGCGCCGGGGTGGAGACCTTCACGGTCGGGCTCGCCGAGCACCCCGGGTGGGAGTCCCGGATCTGGACCCGGATGGCCGAGGAACTGGCGGACGGTCGGCAGGCGTTCGTCGTCTGCCCCGCCATCGACGACGCCCACGGCGAGGACGACGGCGCCCCCGAGCCCGCCGCCGACGGCAGCGACCCGGAGGGCACGCCGACGCGGAAGCCCGCGACCGTCCTGGCGACCGCCGAGCGGATGCGCACGATGCCGGTGCTCGACGGTCGGCGGATGGAGGTCCTGCACGGTCGCATGACGGCAGAGGAGAAGGACCGGGTGATGACGTCCTTCGCCGACGGGGCCGTCGACGTGCTCGTCGCCACGACGGTGATCGAGGTCGGGGTCGACGTGCCGAACGCCTCGATGATGGCGGTGCTCGACGCCGACCGGTTCGGTGTCTCGCAGCTGCACCAGCTGCGCGGACGCATCGGCCGCGGACAGTACGCGGGCGTCTGCCTGCTCGTCACCCACGCCGAGGCCGAGACGGTGTCGCGCGAGCGGGTCGACGCGGTCGCGGCGTCCGACGACGGGTTCGAACTGGCACGGGTGGACCTGGAGCTCCGCCGCGAGGGCGACGTCCTCGGTGAACGCCAGTCCGGCGGACGGTCCTCGCTCACCCTGCTGCGGGTGGTGCAGCACGCCGACGTCATCATCGACGCCCGCGAAGAGGCCGAGCGGGTCCTCGAGCGCGACCCGGACCTCAGCGGCAGCCCGGCGCTGCTGGACGCCCTGGCACGGCGACTGGACGAGTCCGACGCGGCGTTCCTCGGCAAGAACTGAGCACGCGGCGATCGAGCACGGAGCCGAACGGAGCCGGACGGCGCCGCAGCGGGTCAGGACCGGGTCGGTATGGTCGCCTGCATGACGAAGATCGCCGTGGTGCCCGGTTCCTTCGATCCCGTGACGCTGGGGCACCTCGACGTCATCGCCCGTGCCGCGGAGCTGTTCGACGAGGTCCACGTGCTCGTCGTCCACAACCCCGACAAGAAGGCCGCGCTGTTCGACGCCGCCGACCGGGTCCGCCTCATCGAGGAGTCCCTGACCGAGGTCGGCGTGCCCGGCACGGTCGTGGTCGGGGAGTGGACCGCCGGGCTCCTGGTCGACTACTGCCGACAGGTCGGCTCGAAGATCCTGGTGAAGGGCGTCCGCTCCGGCGAGGACGTGGCGTACGAGACCCCGATGGCGATCATGAACCGCCACCTGGCCGGCGTCGAGACGGTGTTCCTGCTGCCGGACGCTGCCCGGGCGCACGTGTCGAGCTCGCTCATCCGACAGGTCTCGGGCCTGGGCGGCGACGTCACGCCGTACGTGCCGCAGGTCGTGGCGCGCGCACTCGCCGCCCGGCACTGAGACCGGCACCACCCCGACACGCGTCGGGTGCTCGACTCCTCGGCTCGGGCGCGCTAGGCTGGTTGATCGTGTATTCCTCCGTGAACAGCCCCTACGCCCTGCGTGTGCGTGAACTCGCGCAACGGCCGGGCGAGATGCGCGAGGTCTCGCTCGACATCGCGGTGCCGAGCACGCTCGGCGCCGGGCTGATCGCCGTGCGCGAGGGCGACCAGATGCACCTCGACGTCAAGCTCGAGGGCCTGCACGAGGGCATCCTGGTCTCCGGACACGCCCGGGCCGAGGCGACGGGGGAGTGCTCGCGCTGCCTCATCGACATCAGCGAGCCCGTCGAGGTCGAATTCGCGGAACTGTTCGCGTATGATGCCTCGGAGGAATTCGACTACCAGGTTCACGATGAGCACGTGGATTGTGAACCGGTCGTCCGAGACGCAGTGGTGCTGTCGCTGCCGTTCACCCCGCTCTGCCGACCGGACTGTCCAGGACTCGACCCGGTGACGGGTGAGCGCCTGGCGGACGCCGGTGAGCGACCGGCCCCGTCGGCCACAGATCCCCGTTGGGCGGCGCTCGGCGGGATCCAGTTCGACAGCAACGACCACCAGGACCCCAGCGGGCACCACGCCGCTGACCAGACCACCGCGGACGAGGAGCGGGCGCCGGCCGACCAGGCCGAGTGACCGCCACCATCCACGACTGACCACCGACCAAACGAAAGAGAACCACCATGGCCGTTCCGAAGCGCAAGCAGTCCCGTGCGAACACGCACGCCCGTCGATCGCAGTGGAAGGCCGCTCCGGTCCAGCTCGTGAAGACGATCGAGAACGGCAAGGTCGTCTACAGCCTCCCGCACCGTGCGAAGGTCGTCGAGGACTCGGCCGGCACCCCCCTGTACATGGAGTACAAGGGCCGCAAGGTCGCCGACGTCTGATCGGACTGCACTCATGACTGCGACGTCCGGCGCCGCGGGGTCCAGCCCCGTGGGGCCGGACGTCGTTCGTCTTCGTGACCTCCTCGGGGTCCCTGTCGATCTCGAGCTCCTCCAGCTCGCGCTGACCCACCGTTCGTACGCGTACGAGCACGGCGGGATCCGGCACAACGAGCGGCTGGAGTTCCTCGGCGACTCCATCCTCGGTCAGGCCGTGACCGTCAAGCTCTTCCGGGACTACCCGGAGCTCGACGAGGGTGAGCTCGCCAAGCGGCGCGCGAGCCTGGTGTCGACCGTCGCCCTGGCGGAGATCGGTCGGCACATCGGCCTCGGTGCGTACCTCCGGCTCGGCAAGGGCGAGGAGCAGACCGGTGGTCGGGACAAGTCCTCGATCCTCGCCGACACCGTCGAAGCCGTGATCGGTGCGACCTACCTGTCCGCGGGTGCTGACTCCGCCACCGACCTGGTGCTCGGTCTCGTCGCCCCGCTGCTCGTCGATCCGGCACGCTTCGGCGCCGCGATGGACCCGAAGACCAGCCTGCAGGAGCTCGCGTCCGCGCTGACGCTCGGCAACCCGGCCTACCGGATCACCGAGGCCGGCCCGGACCACGACAAGACCTTCCACGCCACCGTCGTGCTGCAGGGCGAGGACATCGCCACCGGCACCGGGACGAGCAAGAAGACCGCCGAGATGTCGGCCGCGCTCGACGCCTGGACACGCCTGTCCGGGCGGACCGCCGGGGCCTGACCAGGTGCCCGAACTCCCCGAGGTCGAGGTCGTCCGCGCGGGCCTCGAACCCGCGGTCACCGGTGCGCGGGTCCTGCACGTGCAGGTGCTCGACGAGCGTGCCCTCACCCGGCACGACGGTCCGGCCGAGGACTTCGCGCACCGCCTGACCGGCCGGACGATCGCCGCTGCCGTCCGCCGTGGCAAGTTCATGTGGTTCCCGCTGAGTGACCAGGCAGCACAGAGCGACGAGGCAGCACAGAGCGACGAGGCAGTGCAGAGCGACGACACGCAGCCCGAGGCACTCGTCGCCCACCTCGGCATGAGCGGCCAGATCCTGCTCGGCCGCGACCGCCCCGCCGCCCGCCACCGCCGCATCGTCCTCGACGTCCAGCCGCCCGGCACGGACCGCGACGGTGCTCCGGAGACACCCGTCCAGCTCGAGTTCGTCGACCAGCGGACCTTCGGGTCGATGGCGATCGACCGGATGCTGCCGACGATCGACGGCGCTCCCGCCGGTCTGGCCGGCGCCGTGGACACGATCGACCCCGACGCGGCCTGGCGTCGCCGGATCCCGTTCCAGGTGTCGCACATCGCCCGCGACCCGCTGGACCCCGCGTTCGACGACGACCGCTTCCTGGCCGCGGCACGCAAGCGGTCGAGCGGCATCAAGCGGGTCCTGCTCGACCAGGGTGTCATCAGCGGCATCGGGAACATCTACGCCGACGAGTCACTCTGGGCAGCGAAGCTCCACCACGACCGCCCGGCCGACCGGCTGCCGCGTGCGACCCTCCGCGGGCTGCTCGACGAGGTCCGAGCGGTGCTGCGGCGCGCGCTGGAGGACGGCGGCACGAGCTTCGACGACCAGTACGTCAACGTGAACGGGCAGTCCGGCTACTTCTCGCAGCGCCTGGCGGTGTACGGGCAGCAGGGTGAGCCGTGCCCGCGGTGCGGCACGCCGATCGTGCGCGAGCCGTGGATGAACCGCTCCAGCCACCGTTGCCCCGTGTGCCAACCGAGGCCGCGCGTCCGCCTGCGTTAGCCTGACGCGGACGCCGAGGACCCCGGAGACCGCATGTACCTGAAGAGCCTGACCATCAAGGGGTTCAAGTCCTTCGCGCAGCCGACGACGTTCGCGTTCGAACCCGGCGTCACGTGCATCGTCGGGCCGAACGGCTCCGGCAAGTCGAACGTGGTCGACGCCCTCGCCTGGGTGATGGGGGAGCAGGGTGCCAAGACCCTGCGCGGCGGCAAGATGGAGGACGTCATCTTCGCCGGCACCGCCACCCGCGGGCCGCTCGGTCGGGCACAGGTCACGCTGACGATCGACAATGCGGACGGGCTGCTGCCGATCGAGTACGCCGAGGTGACGATCGCCCGCACGCTGTTCCGCAACGGCGGCAGCGAGTACGCCATCAACGGCGAGAACTGCCGGCTGCTCGACGTGCAGGAGCTGCTGAGCGACACCGGCCTCGGTCGTGAGATGCACGTCATCGTCGGGCAGGGCCAGCTCGACAAGGTGCTGCACGCCACCCCGGAGGACCGACGCGGCTTCATCGAGGAGGCCGCCGGCATCCTCAAGCACCGTCGCCGCAAGGAGAAGACGCTCCGCAAGCTCGAGGCGATGCAGACGAACCTCACCCGGCTGTCCGACCTGGCGGGGGAGATCCGGCGGCAGCTGAAGCCGCTCGGTCGGCAGGCCGAGGTGGCCCGGAAGGCGCAGTCCGTCGCCGCGGTCGCACGGGACGCGAAGGCGCGGCTCCTGGCGGACGACGTGGTGCGCCTCCGCCGCGAACTCCGCGACCACCTGGCCGTCGAGACCGGCCGGAAGTCCGAGCGCGGCGTCCTGCAGGAGCGGCTCGACCAGATCCGGCAGCGCCAGCAGCAGGTCGAGGCGAGCATGGTCGGCGACGACGTGGACCGCGCCCGGACGGTGGTGCACCGGCTCGAGAGCGTGCAGGAGCGCCTCCGCAGCCTGTCGATGCTCGCGAACCAGCGGCTGATGTTCCTGGCCCAGCAGGCCGAGGCGCCGCAGCAGGGTCCGACGATCACCCCGGAGCGGGTCGCCGGTGTCCGTGCCGAGGCCGACCGGCTCGACGACCGGGCTCGCGACATGCAGGCCGGCACGACGACCGTCGCCGAGCAGGTCCGTGCCGCCCGTGCCGCGCTCGACGCCCTCGACGAGCAGATCGCCGCGCAGGCCGCCCTGGTCGCGCAGCACGACCTCGACGGGCAGCGGCTGGCGAGTGCGGTGGAGGTCGCCCGGTCCAAGCGCTCCGCGGCCACGAACGACCGGGAACGGCGGGAGCGGTCGTTGACCGAGGCCGTCGCCCGTGCCGAGCAGGCGGCCGCCGCGCTCGAGGACGTCGGCCGCGACCCGGCTCTCGACACCGACGAGGACGCCCTCACGGCGGCGCTCGCCACCGCGCGTGAGCAGCTCGACCACGCGCAGACCGACCGGGACGCCCACCGCGACCGGCTGCACACGCTCGAGCGTGAGCGGGACGCGCTGGACGCCCGGATCGCCGCCCTGGCGCTGTCGATCGACGTGCGCGACGGCTCCCAGGCCGTCATCGACGCCGGTCGTGCGGGCATCGTCGGCCGCCTGGCCGACCGCCTCACGGTGACGCCCGGGTTCGAGGCGGCCGTCGCCACGGCGCTCGACGGCCTGGCCGACGCCGTCCTCGCCGACGACCGCGCGGTCGCACTCGGCGCCGTCGAGCACGCCCGTTCGGCCGACCTCGGCCGCATCGACGTGGTCGTCGCCGACGTCGCCGGCACCGGTTCCCGACTGCCGGCCGTGCTGCCGCCGTCGGTCCACCGGGCGCTCGACCTGGTGCAGGGCCCGCCCGCCCTCACCGCCCTGCTGGCCGACACGCTGGTCGCGGACGACGACGTCGACCTGGAGGCCGTGCTCACCGCCGCCCCCGACGCCACGGTGGTCACGCGGTCCGGCGACCTGGTCCGCGCCGCCCGGGTGACCGGCGGCGGAGCACGGACCACGTCCCGCATCGAGCTCGTCGCCGACCGGGACGACGCCGAGACGCGACGACAGACCGTGGTGACCGAGGCGGAGGAGGCGGCCACGGGCCTCCAGGCCGCACGGACCGCGGTCGAGACGGCACGACGGGCGGTGGACGAGGCCGACCGTGCCGCGCGTGAGCACGCCCGCGCGAGCGCCGAGTACGACCGGGCCAGTGCGTCCGCCCGGGCCCGCGCCGAGAACACCGCGGCCGAGGTCGACCGTCTGCGTGCTGCCCTGGCCGAGACCGACGGCACGACGGCCGCGACCGACGCGGCGCTGGCCGAGGCGGAGACCGCGCTCCGGCAGTTCACCGACCGGCCGAAGCCCGTCGTCGACGCGTCGGCCCGACCGGCGGCGCAGGACGCGGTCGACGCCGCCCGGGCCGCCGAGATCGAGCACCGGCTGCAGGTCGAGACCGCCCGGGAACGCGCGCGTGCCGAGCGCCGACGCGCCGACCAGCTGGAACGGCAGCTCGAGGCCGAGCGTGCCGCGGCCGAGGAAGCAGCCCGGCTCGCGGTCATCCGCCGGGCCCAGATCGCCTCGGCCGAAGGGGTGCTCGCGGACCTGCCGGTGGTGCTGGCCGCGGTCGACCGGTCCCTCGCCGAGGCACGGGTGCAGCTCGCGTCGGAGGAGTCCGAGCGGTCCCGCCGCAACACCGAGCTGCAGACGATCCGGAACGAGGAGCGCGAGCTGCGCGACCGGTTGCAGACCCTCACCG
Organism: Curtobacterium sp. APC 4022; assembly: GCF_030407555.1. Classification (NCBI taxonomy): domain Bacteria; kingdom Bacillati; phylum Actinomycetota; class Actinomycetes; order Micrococcales; family Microbacteriaceae; genus Curtobacterium; species Curtobacterium sp. APC 4022. The sequence continues at coordinate 37,736 of NZ_JASDDD010000016.1, read as the reverse complement.
ACGGTGTGCACTCGCTCGAGATGGAGATCTACGAGAAGCGGCTGCACGTCACCGGGGTCCTGGACCGGGCGCAGAGCGAGCTCGGGCTGGGGGAGTCCGTCCTGGTCGCGGAGTACGGGCCGGACGTCCCGGTGCCGGTCGACGTGCTGGTCGACCCGAGGGTGCTGGCACGACGGCACCGGGAAGCGGCACGGGCGGCGGCAGCGGTCACCGGCGACGACACGACCGCGGACACGACAGCGGTCACGACCCCGGAGACGGACGTCGACGCCGATGCCGACACGGACACCGAGCTCGTCGACGCCGAGTCGACCCTGCCCGGCGGACCGGCGCTGCCCGAGTTCGAGGCGCCCGACGTCGATCCCGCAACCGTCCCGACCACCCCCTACGTCCGCGAGGAGCAGGAGCGCCGACTGGCCGCCGCCGAGCGGGACCTCGGCCGGCTCGGCAAGGTGAACCCGCTGGCGCTCGAGGAGTTCCAGGCGCTCGAGCAGCGGCACGCGTTCCTGTCCGAACAGCTCGAGGACCTGCAGCAGACCCGCACCGATCTGCTGACGATCATCGAGGAACTCGACGGCAAGATGCAGACGATCTTCGCGTCGGCGTTCGAGGACACGCAGGCGGCGTTCGACGTCGTGTTCCCGATCCTGTTCCCGGGCGGTTCGGGTTCGATCTCGCTGACGAACCCCGACGACATGCTCACCACGGGCATCGACGTGCAGGTGAAGCCCGCCGGCAAGAAGATCGACCGGTTGACGCTGCTGTCCGGCGGCGAGCGGTCCCTGGCGGCGGTGGCGCTCCTGGTGGCGATCTTCACCGCGCGGCCGAGCCCGTTCTACATCATGGACGAGGTCGAAGCGGCCCTCGACGACGCCAACCTCGGCCGCCTGCTCACCGTGTTCGGCCGCCTGCGCGAGGCGTCGCAGCTCATCGTCATCACGCACCAGAAGCGGACGATGGAGATCGCGGACGCGCTGTACGGGGTGTCGATGCGGCAGGACGGCGTCTCGGCCGTCGTCGGCCAGCGGGTGCAGCGGCCCGAGCCCCCGGCCGAGCCGGCGGTCGCGTAGCCGCCGCGGAGCGACTGATGGGCGAGCCTCGGCTCGGCGGACACTTCGTGCCGTCGCGGCGGCGTGATCTGTCCGCCGGACCGAGCCTCGGCTGTCGCGGCCGCACCCATGACGGACGGGAGGCCCGGTACCAGCTGGTACCGGGCCTCCCGTCCGTCGTGTGGGGACGCCTACTTCGCGTCCGCCTGGACCTCCGACGGCTTCTCGCCCGCCGGGGTGAGGCCGCGCTGCTGGCGACGCTTCGACACCACGAGGCTGGCGACCGTCGCGACGGTGATCGTCAGCAGGATGAACCCGAGCGAGAACCAGATCGGGATCTCCGGGGCCCACTCGACGTGCTGCCCGCCGTTGATGAACGGCACCTCGTTGACGTGCAGCGCGTGGAAGACGAGCTTCACGCCGATGAAGGCGAGGATGACGGCCAGACCCTGACCCAGGTAGATGAGCCGTTCGAGCAGCCCGGCGATCAGGAAGTACAGCTGACGGAGACCCAGCAGCGAGAACGCGTTCGCGGTGAACACGATGAACGCGTCCTGGGTGAGACCGAAGATCGCGGGGATCGAGTCGAGGGCGAAGAGGACGTCGGTCAGACCGATCGAGACCATGACGAGGAGCATCGGGGTGAAGAGGCGCTTGCCGTTCACCCGGGTGGTCATGCGGTCACCGTCGAAGTGGTCCGAGGTCGGGATGACGCGGCGGAGCAGACGGATGAGCTTCGAGTCGCCGTCCTCGGCACCGTGCTCGTCGCCGCCCTTGGCCTGCGACCAGGCGAGCCAGAACAGCAGGATGCCGAACAGGTAGAAGACCCACGAGAAGTTCTCGATGATCGTGACACCGAGGGCGATGAAGACACCGCGGGCGACGAGGGCGATCGCGACACCGACCAGCAGGACCTTCTGCTGGAACTCCTTCGGCACCGCGAAGGTCGTCATGATGATGAGGAAGACGAAGAGGTTGTCGACGGACAAGGCCTTCTCGGTCAACCAGCCGGCGAAGTACTCACCGCCGGCCTGTCCGCCGCCGAACACCCAGACGCCGACACCGAACAGGATCGCGAGGGCGATGTAGACGACCGACCAGAAGGCCGATTCGCGGATGTGCGGCACGTGCGGGGTGCGCACGTGCGAGAAGAAGTCGAACACGAGCAAGGCGAGGATGCCTGCGATCGTGATGAGCCACACGTACAGGGGAACGTCCACTGGAACCTCCAGGTCAGGGGCGCACCACATCGTCAGTCGACGAGCTCCGACCACGGAAGTGGTCCGGAAAACGGGTACGCCAGAGCCTGAAGGTCTCTTCCGCCGCGGTCCTGATCGGTGTCCGACGAGGTCGATTCCGAACTGGGCCGCGACCGACGCCCCGGGTCCGGGTCGTTCCGGGCCGTACTGACGGGGTCGCCGAGAGGGAATACTCCCCTTCGCGTCTCCGACACTACCGAAGGTCGCGCTCACCCGGGCCCCTCTAAGCTGGGAACATGGCGAGTAGTTGGTCACTGTCCTCCCGGCTCCGGGGTCTCTTCCAGCGGAAGACCATCGACGAGACGACGTGGGAGGACCTCGAGACCGCACTCATCGGCGCCGACTTCGGTCCCGACATCTCGGAGGAGATCATCGAGGACCTCCGCGCCCGGGTCGAGCGCTACGGCACGACCGACCCGGCCGACCTCAACCGGATGCTCCGCGAGGTACTCGAAGAGCGGCTGTCGAAGCTCGACACGACGTTGAAGCTCAGCGCCCGGCCGGCCGTCGTGCTCGTCGTCGGCGTGAACGGCGTCGGCAAGACCACCACCATCGGCAAGTTCGCCAAGTTCCTCCGCACCTACGACCGCACGGTCCTGGTCGGCGCGGCCGACACCTTCCGTGCCGCCGCCGTCGAGCAGGTCGCGACCTGGGCGCAGCGTGCCGGCGTCGACGTCGTCCGCCCGTCGCAGCCCGGACAGGACCCGGCCTCGGTCGCCTACCAGACCGTCGAGCAGGCGATCCGGACGGGGATCGAGATCGTCGTCATCGACACCGCCGGCCGACTGCACACCAAGGCCGGACTGATGGACGAGCTCGGCAAGATCAAGCGCGTCGTCGAGAAGCAGACCGAGATCGCCGAGGTCCTGCTGGTCCTCGACGCGACGACCGGGCAGAACGGCCTGGCGCAGGCGCAGGCGTTCATCGAGGGCGCTGGCGTCACAGGCCTGGTCATCACGAAGCTCGACGGGTCGGCCAAGGCCGGCTTCGTGCTCAGCGTGCAGGAGAAGACCGGCATCCCGATCAAGCTCATCGGGCAGGGCGAGGGCATCAACGACCTGACCGGCTTCACCCCGCACGTCTTCGTGCAGAACCTCGTCGGCTGAGCCCGGGTACCGTCTGGGCAGTACACGGATCGTCCAGGTACATCGGAAGGGGTCCACACATGCCCGCACTGCTCCTCATCGCCATCATCATCGGCATCGTCCTGCTCGTGACCGGGATCGTCAGCGCCGCGCTGAAGTTCCTGCTCTTCATCGGCCTGGTGCTCATCGTCCTCGCCGTGATCGGCTGGATCCTCCGCCGCGTCCGCGGTGGCGGGACGCGCGTCTGACGCGCAGCACGACGACCGACGGGAGGCTCCCCACCAGCTGGTGGGGAGCCTCCCGTCCGTCTGTGGCGCACCCGCGCTTGCCATGCTCTGTCGGTCAGAGTATCTTCGCCACATGAGCACCGCTGAGATGCGCGAACCGACCCTGCTCGTGCTGACCTCCCTGGCCGGGGGACGCAAGCACGGGTACGGCCTCATCGGCGACGCCGCCGAACTGTCCGACGGGCGGGTCCGACTCAAGGTCGGCACGCTCTACGCCGTCCTCGACCGACTCCTCGACCAGGGGCTCGTCGCCAGCGCGGGGGAAGAGGTGGTCGACGGACGACTCCGTCGTTACTTCGAACTCACCGACGCCGGAGCCGACGCCCTCGACACCGAGGTCCGCCGCATCGAGGCCAACGCCGCTGCCGCACGGGCGCGGCTGACGGCATGGCGGCCGAGCCCGGCCGCACGCAGCATCCACATCCGACCGGGGGGAGCGTCGTGACGAACACGAGACTGGAACAGGACTACGACCGGGCGCTCGGGTGGTACCCGACGCGGTGGCGACGGACGCACGGCCCGGCGATGCTCGGCACGCTGCTCGACGTCGCCGACGGTGAGGGCCGCAGTCGACCGGCGCACGGCGAGCTCGCCGAACTGCGGTGGCAGGGCCTCCGCGAACGCGTGAACGCCGTCGTCCCCGGGGACGTCCGGGTGCTCGCGGCGTCGATCGGCACCGGGGCCGCCGCCGGGTTCGCCCTGGTCTACCTGCTCGCGGTCTCGTGGGTGCCGTGGGGTCCACCGGCCGGTACGGCGTGGCCCGACCTGCCCGCGTTCGGACCGTTCCGGAACCCCGGCGTGCTGTTCGCTGTCCCGATCCTGCTCGGCGCGCTCGCGGCACTCGGCCGACAGCGGATGCTCGCCCACCTCGCCGGTGTCCTGGCTGTGCTCGGCATCGTCGTCGCCCGCATCACGGTGCAGGCGACCGAGAACTGGAACGGACCGGGGACGACCACGCTCGTCACGGTGGCGGCGCTCGTCGTCGTCGCGAACACCGGGGCGCCGCGGGACCGCCGCGCCCTCGGCACCGCGTTCGGGGTGGTGACGGCCGGACTCGCGCTCTTCGTCGGCCTGCAGCTGCCGACCGGGCACCCGTTCGAGGCGATGCTGTTCACCGACGGATCGTGGTGGGGAGCCGGGGTCACACCGGCCCTCCTCGGCGTGGTCGGGGTGCTCGTGCTGGTCGCGGTCGGGCAACTCGTCCGCGGTCGGCACACTGTCCCTGCCGCGGCGCTCGCCGTCGCCTGGATGCCGTGGGCGGTCGCCGGCACCATCACGCTCCGGTACTTCGCCGCCGAGGACGGGGCATCGGTCCTCATGGCGGTGGGCTCGACCCTGATGGCGCTCACCGCCCTGGTGATCGCACGTCGGGTGCCACAGGGGTCCCGACGCGAGCGCGCGTGAACCGTACCGGCGGGGCGGGCCGGTGCCGCGCCTCCCGGGCCGCACGCCACGGACGGTAGGATGGTCGGATCATGGCGCAATTCGGTTCACTCTCCGATCGGCTCACCGAGACCTTCCGCAACCTGCGGAGCAAGGGACGGCTGACCCCGTCCGACGTGGACGGCACCGTCCGCGAGATCCGGCGGGCACTGCTCGACGCGGACGTCGCGCTCGAGGTCGTGAAGTCCTTCACCGCCTCGGTGCGTGAACGGGCACTCTCGGACGAGGTCAACAAGGCGCTGAACCCGGCGCAGCAGGTCGTCCAGATCGTCAACGAAGAGCTCGTCGGCATCCTCGGCGGGCAGCAGCGACGCCTCGAGTTCGCCAAGCGGCCGCCGACGGTCATCATGCTCGCGGGCCTGCAGGGCGCCGGCAAGACGACGCTGGCGGGCAAGCTCGGCAAGTGGCTCAAGAAGGACGGCCACACCCCGATGCTCGTCGCGGCGGACCTCCAGCGTCCGAACGCGGTCCAGCAGCTGCAGGTCGTCGGCGAGCAGGCCGGCGTGCACGTCTTCGCCCCGGAGCCCGGCAACGGCGTCGGAGACCCGGTCAAGGTCGCGAAGAACGCCATCAAGGCCGCGGTCGACCAGCAGTACGACACCGTGATCGTGGACACCGCCGGCCGCCTGGGTGTGGACGCCGAGCTGATGAAGCAGGCCGCGAACATCCGCAAGGCCGTCGACCCGGACGAGGTCCTCTTCGTCATCGACGCGATGATCGGTCAGGACGCCGTCACGACCGCCCGTGCCTTCCAGGAGGGCGTCGACTTCACCGGCGTCGTCCTGTCCAAGCTCGACGGTGACGCCCGCGGTGGTGCGGCCCTGTCGGTCGCCTCGATCACCGGACGCCCGATCATGTTCGCGTCGACCGGTGAGGGGCTCGACGACTTCGAGCCGTTCCACCCGGACCGCATGGCGAGCCGCATCCTCGACCTCGGCGACATCCTGTCGCTCATCGAGCAGGCACAGGGCGCCTTCGACGAGGACGAGGCCCGCAAGGTCGCCGAGAAGATCGCGACCGACAACTTCACCCTGAACGACTTCCTGCAGCAGATGCAGCAGCTCCGGAAGGCCGGTTCGATCAAGGGCATGCTCGGCATGCTCCCCGGCGCGAAGGGCATGCGGGAAGCGCTCGACAACTTCGACGAGCGCGAGATCGTCCGCACCGAGGCGATCATCCAGTCGATGACGCCGCAGGAGCGCGAACTGCCCAAGCTCCTCAACGGCTCGCGCCGCCTGCGGATCGCCCGCGGTGCCGGCTCGACGGTGACCGAGGTGAACGCCCTGGTCAACCGGTTCGAGCAGGCCGCGAAGATGATGAAGACCGTCGCCCGCGGCGGTGTCCCGCAGATGCCGGGTATGGGGCCGATCCCGGGTATGCACGGCGGCAAGAAGCAGCAGCCGCAGGGCAAGAAGAAGAAGGTCGGCAACCCGGCGAAGCGCGCGGCGCTCGCCTCCGGTGCCGCTCCGGCTCCGCAGCAGGCGCCGAAGGGTGCGGGCCTCGGGCTCGGCATGGGGTCCGAGAAGAACGGCGGCGCGCCGTCCGAGGAAGAACTCGCGTCGTTGCAGAAGTTCCTCGGTCGCTGACCGTGTGTCACTGACTGTTCGTCGCTGAGGACGGGAGGCCCGGTACCAGCTGGTACCGGGCCTCCCGTTCGTCACGTGGTCGCGTCGCGACCCTCCCCTGTGGGACGCGTGCTCAGAGCGAGTCGCGGAGCTCGCCGACCAGGTGCTGTACGACCGCGCGGAGGTCGCCACCGTTCTCCTGCGCGACCGCGAGCTGCCGCTGGTACGAGGCGCCCCGCTCGATCATCGTGTCGAGGTGGTGCAGTTCCTCCTGGCAACCGAGTCGTTCCGCGACCGGGTCGAGGCGCGACACCAGGTCGTGCACCTCGTCCGTGACCAGTCGCTCGTCACCGGCGACGTTCGTGATGATCTCGGCGTCCATGCCGTACCGGGCGGCTCGCCACTTGTTCTCGCGGACGAACCACGGCTGCATCGCCTGCAGGGTCTCGCCGGCGTCGATCCGGTCCGAGCTCTCGGTGACCAGACACTGCACGAGCGCGGTGACCGCACCCACCTCGTGCAGGGTCGAGATGCCGTCGGACACGCGGTTCTCGATCGTGCCCCAGCCCGGCGAGGGGCGGATGTCCCAGCGCAGGTCCTTCACGCCGTCGATGACGCCGGTGTGCACGAGGTCGCCGACGACCTCCTCGAAGTTCGCCCACGCACCGAGCTGCGGCGGGAGTCCACCGGTCGGGAGCTGCTGGAACATCAGGGCCCGGTTCGAGGCGTAGCCCGTGTCGGTGCCCGCCCAGAACGGGCTCGAGGCCGTGAACGCCTGCAGGTGCGGGACGTAGCCGAGCATCGCGTTCATGATCGGGACGGCCTTGTCGCGGTCGTCGATGCCGACGTGCACGTGCACGCCCCAGATGAGCATCTGCCGGCCCCACCAGCGGGTGCGGTCGATGAGGGTCGTGTAGTGCTCGCTGTCGGGCGTGATCTCCTGCTGGTCCCACTGCGCGAACGGGTGCGTGCCGGAGCACATCACCTGCGCGTCGAGGGGCTCGGCGGCGTCGATGACCTCGCCGATGATCCCGGACAGCTCCCGGGTGGCGCCGCCGACGGTGTCGTGGACGCCGGTGACGACCTCGACCGTGTTGGTGAGCAGTTCCTCGGTCACCCGGTCCGGATCGTCCAGGCGTTCGCGGACGGCGGCGAGGACCGCCGGGGCCCGGGGCGTGAGGTCACCCGTCGCGCGGTCGACGAGGGGCAGCTCCCACTCGACGCCGATCGTCGACGGAGCGGATTCGGAGAACCGGATGTCCATGGGGCCATCCTGCCCGTCCGTCCCACCGGAACGACGGAGAGTCCGGCGTGTCCGCTCTGCCGCCGAGCGGGCACGTTCGCCTAGTGTTCGTTGCGTGACCGCTGTCGTTCCGCCCGTTGCCGACGTGCCCGCCGAGCTCCGTACCGTGGCCTCGCCCTGGACGCTCGGCCCCCTGCGCCTGTCGAACCGGGTGGTGATGGGGTCGATGCACACCGGGCTCGAGGTCCTGGACGACAGCGGTGTCGCGATGGCCGAGTTCTACCGGGAGCGCGCTGCCGGCGGTGTCGCGTGCATCATCACCGGCGGCATCGCGGTGAGCGACGAGGCCCGCGGCGGCCCGGACTTCGCGGTGTTCGGTGTCGGGGGTGCCGACGAACGGTTCCGCCGCGCGGTCGCCGCGGTGCACGACGAGGGCGGTACGGTCCTGGCGCAGCTGTTCCACGCGGGCCGGTACGCACTCGTCGGGGGACTGACCGACCGCGACGGCCGACCGCAGCGGGCAGTGGCCCCCTCGGCGCTGCCCTGGGCGGCCGCGCGCGGGGTGCTGCCCGAGGAACTCACCGCCGACGAGGTCCGCCGGACGATCGAGGACTTCGCCAGGGGTGCCCGCACGGCCGCGGCGATCGGCTTCGACGGTGTGGAGATCATGGCGTCCGAGGGGTACCTCGTGAACCAGTTCCAGTCGCCGCTGACGAACCTGCGCGACGACGAGTGGGGCGGGACCCCGGAGCGCCGCCGTCGCTTCGCGGTCGAGGTCGTCCGCGCCGTCCGTGCCGCCGTCCCCGAGCTGGCCGTCACGATCCGGCTCTCCGGCGCCGACCTGATGCCCGGGTCCTCCACGGACGCGGACGTCGACGCCCTGGTGCGCGAACTGCTGCCGCTCGGCCTCGACGCGATCTCGGTCGGCATCGGCTGGCACGAGTCCCGGACCCCGACGATCCAGGCGTCCGTGCCACACGGCGCGTGGATCGAGCAGGCGAGCCGGATCGCCGACGTGGTCCGGGCCTCCGACCACCCGGACGTGCGCGTGATCGCGTCGAACCGGATGACGGACCTGCGCGACGGCGAAGCGGTCCTCGCCGACGGCCGGATCGACGCGGTGGCGATGGCACGACCCTTCCTGGCGGACGCGGAGCTCATCGAGCGCTCCCTGGCCGGCCGCTTCGACCTGGTGAACACGTGCATCGGCTGCAACCAGGCCTGCCTCGACCGGTCCGTCGTCGGCGCGCCGGTGTCGTGCCTGGTGAACCCGCGCGCCGCCCGCGAGGTGCGGTTCCCGCTCCGTCCGACGGCGGCCCCGAAACGCGTGGACGTCGTCGGCGGGGGACCGGCCGGTCTCGCCGCAGCGGTCGACGCCGCCCGACGTGGGCACGACGTCCGGCTCTGGGAGGCCTCGGACGTGCTCGGCGGGCAGTTCGGCCTCGCCGCCGAGATCCCCGGGAAGGAGGACTACGCCGGCCCCGTGCAGGCAGCCCGCGCGGAACTCGCGGAGCGCGGTGCGACCGTGCACCTGGGTCGTGCCGCCACCCTCGCCGACCTCCGTGACAGCGACGCCGTGGTGCTCGCGTCCGGGGTGACCCCGCGCGTGGTCGACGTCCCCGGGGTGGACCTGCCGCACGTGCTCACGTACGAGCAGGCCCTCCGCGACGGTGTGCCCGACGGCACGGTGGCGGTCATCGGCGGCGGCGGGATCGGCGTCGACACCGCCGCGTTCCTCACCGAGTCGCCGGACGAGGCCGTACGTGCCGCCGAGTTCGGCGCGCGGTGGCAGGTGCCGGTGTCCGACGAGCTCGTCGGGGACCTGCCGCAGCGCCAGCCGACCGCGCAGCGCACGGTCCGGCCCGGGCACCAGGTCACGGTCCTCCGCCGGTCGGGCAAGTTCGGGCAGGGGATCGGCCTCACCTCGCGGTGGGTCGCGCTCGGCCGGCTCCGGGACGCCGGGGTCCGGATGGTCGGCGATGTGCAGGAGTACCTGCGGATCGAGCCGGGTCGCCTCTGGATCCGCGACGAGTCCGGGGACGAGGTCGCCGTGCCGGCCGACGTCGTCGTGGTCTGTGCCGGACAGGAGGCGCGGGACGAGTTGACCACGGGCCTCCAGTCCGCAGACGTGCCGTACGCGGTCGTCGGCGGCGCCCGGGACGCCCGCAGTGTCGACGCCGTCCGGGCGACGAGCGAGGCCCTGGAGGCCGTCCGACGCCTGGCACCGTAGGGCGCCGCCGACGCGCCGCGGGACGTGGCTCGCTTCCCGCTCCGGAATCTGCAAGAATGAACGGTCGAATCGTGTCCGCTCGACCCTCTATCCAGCGGATTGCGATCTCATCGAGCTTCCACCGTGTGTGCCCCCACGCCCGCGGTTCCGGTTCAACCACAACACGTACGCAACAGGAGTCATTGTGGCTGTCAAGATCCGTCTCAAGCGCCTCGGCAAGATCCGAGCGCCCTACTACCGCATCGTCGTCGCCGACTCGCGCACCAAGCGCGATGGTCGTGTCATCGAGGAGATCGGCAAGTACCACCCCACCGAGGAGCCCTCGTTCATCGAGGTGCAGTCCGAGCGTGCGCAGTACTGGCTCAGCGTCGGTGCGCAGCCGACCGAGCAGGTCGCCGCACTCCTCAAGCTGACCGGTGACTGGGCCAAGTTCAAGGGCGAGAAGGACACCGCGTCCAAGGTCCAGGTCCGCGAGCCGAAGCCGGCCTTCACGGTCGACAGCTCCAAGAAGGCCGTCCTCAAGCCCAAGTCGGAGAAGACGGCCCCCGCCGCTCCGGCCGCAGCCGAGACCGCCGACGAGACGACCGAGGCGTAGTCCTTGCTCGAATCCGCGCTGACGCACCTCGTCAAGGGGATCGTCGATCACCCTGACGACGTGCGCGTCGCCAGCTCCACCTCCCCGCGGGGCGAGGTCCTCGAGGTGCGTGTGCACCCCGAGGACCTCGGCCGCGTGATCGGTCGCGCCGGTCGCACCGCGAAGGCGCTCCGCACGCTCGTCACGGCCCTGGCCGACGGCAAGCGCGTGCGGGTCGACGTGGTGGACAGCGATTCCTAGGGAGACGACCCAGCTCCGGGTGGGTCGCATCACGAAGGCGCACGGGCTCAAGGGCGGCATCAAGCTCGAGCTCTACACCGACGACCCGGATCGTCGGTTCACGCCAGGAGCGGTCTTCACGCTCCAGGTCCCCGACGACTCTCCCTGGTCGGGGAAGACCATCGCACTCGACGAGCTGCGCTGGTACAACTCCCACCCGGTCGCCTTCTTCGAGGGCATCGCCGACCGGAGCGCCGCCGAGACCCTCGCACGCGCCATCCTCTGGGTCGAACAGGACACCGAGGAAGAGACCGGCGAGGACGATGCCTGGTACGACCACCAGCTGGTCGGCCTGACGGTCCTCCGCGACGGTGTGCAGGTCGGCACCGTCGCCCGGGTCGACCACATGCCGGCCCAGGACCTGCTCGTGGTCGACACCGAGTCCCGCGGCGAGGTCCTCGTGCCGTTCGTCGCGGCGATCGTCCCCTCGGTCGACCTGGAGGCGGGCACCGTCACGGTGACGCCGCCGACGGGGCTGTTCGAGGACCCGGAGGACATGAGCCGTCCCGAGACGGTCACGCCGGCTCCCGACGCGTCGGCTGACGAGTCGTCGGCACCCGACACGTCGGCTCCCGACTCCGAGGACTGATCCGTGCGGATCGACATCGTCACGATCTTCCCGGAGTTCTTCGGGGTGCTCGACGTCTCCCTGCTCGGCAAGGCACGGCAGGGCGGGCTGCTCGACCTGCACGTGCACGACCTGCGCTCGTGGACGACCGACCGCCACCGCACCGTCGACGACACCCCGTACGGCGGCGGCGCCGGCATGGTCATGAAGCCCGAACCGTGGGCCGAGGCGCTGGCCTCGATCCTGCGGTCCGACGGCTCCTCGACCCTCGTCGTCCCGACGCCCGCGGGCACCCCCTTCCGGCAGACCATCGCCCGCTCGCTCGCCGAGCACGAGCACCTCGTCTTCGCCTGCGGGCGGTACGAGGGCATCGACGCCCGGGTGTTCGAGTGGGCCGCGACCCGGAGCACCGTCGTCGAGCTCTCGCTCGGCGACTACGTCCTGAACGGCGGCGAGGTCGCGGCGATGGCCATGATCGAAGCCGTCGGCCGTCTGGTCCCCGGTGTGGTCGGCAACCCCGAGTCCCTCGTCGAGGAGTCCCACGAGGACGGCCTGCTCGAGTACCCCTCGTACACGAAGCCGGCTTCCTGGCGTGGCCTCGACGTGCCGGACGTCCTGCTCAGTGGGCACCACGGGCGGATCGCCGGCTGGCGGCACGAGCAGCAGGTCGAGCGGACGCGCCGCGTCCGGCCGGACCTGCTGCCGGACTGAGCGGGTCGCGGACCCGCCACTGACGTCACGGGAGGCCCGTCACCAGCTGGTGACGGGCCTCCCGTCCGTCATGTGGCCGGCCGTGCCGGTCTCAGGCGTCGCGCTGCGCCCGGCGGAGGGTGAGGACCTCCGGGCCCTGCTCGGTCACCGCGACCGTGTGCTCGACGTGCGCCGCGCGCGAGCCGTCGACGCTGCGGAGGGTCCACCCGTCCTCGTCCTGGTAGAGCTCGTCCGTGCCCTGCATCAGCCACGGCTCGATCGCGACGACCAGTCCGGGGCGGAGCTTCAGACCGCGGCCAGGGCGCCCGTCGTTCGGGACGTGCGGGTCACCGTGCATCGTGTGTCCGACGCCGTGTCCACCGAACTGCAGGTTCACGTCGTACCCGGCGCCACGGGCGACCGAGCCGATCGCGGCCGAGACGTCACCGAGCTTGTTGCCGGGAGCCGCCTGGGCGATGCCCGCGGCCAGGCACTGCTCGACGGTCGCGATGAGGCGCTGGTCCTCGTCGCGCGGGGTGCCGACCTGGACCGTGACGGCGGAGTCCGCCACCCAGCCGTCGACGCTCGCGGCGAAGTCCAGGCTGACCAGGTCGCCGTCCTGCAGGACGAGGTCGTACGGCAGCCCGTGCAGGGCGGCGTCGTTCACCGAGGTACAGAGGTTCTTGCCGAAGGGGGACTTGCCGAACGACGGGTGGTAGTCGACGTAGCAGCTCTCCGCCCCGCGCTCGGCGATCATGCGTGCGGCGACGCGGTCGAGGTCGAGCAGGTTCACGCCGACGTCGACGGTCTCGAGCAGGGCGTCCAGGACGTCAGCGACGAAACGGCCGGCGACACGCAGTCCGTCGAGTTCGGCGGGGGTGCGGAGTTCGATCATGGGACCATCCTGCCGGTTGGCCGCAGTGCACTTGTTGTGGCATGATGATCGATCGTGCCCTGGCTGGACTCTGCCACGGGGGAGTCGCCGACACCGGGCACGTCTCGTTCTTTCCGAATTCGATCCGCGGCGACCCGTGTGCGTCCGCAGGAAGTGACACCATCATGCAGCTCCTCGACCACGTGACCGCCGGTGCCCTGCGCACCGACCACCCTGACTTCCGCCCCGGCGACACCGTCAAGGTCCACGTCAACATCGTCGAAGGCACGCGCTCGCGTATCCAGGTCTTCCAGGGCGTCGTCATCGGCCGCCAGGGCCACGGCATCGGCGAGACCTTCACGGTCCGCAAGGTGAGCTTCCAGGTCGGTGTCGAGCGCATGTTCCCCGTGCACTCCCCGATCATCGACCACGTCGAGATCGTCACCCGCGGTGACGTCCGTCGCGCGAAGCTCTACTACCTCCGCGAACTCCGCGGCAAGGCAGCCCGTCGCAAGATCAAGGAGAAGCGCGACAACTGATCGTCTTCACAGGGAGCGCCGGGAAGCTGGTTCCTCTGCGAGCCCCTCGTCCATGTACGGTTGTGCATCGGCGGGGGGCTCGTCCGTTCCTGGAGCCCGTCGCCACCGGGGCAGGAGCATCTCGGAAGCACTTCCGGGAACAGGTCGACGAGAGCGGAAATGACGGACACGACAGAGGGTGAAGCCCGTCGGCCACGAACGGCGAAGAAGCCGCGCAACGGGGTCCTGACGTTCCTGCGCGACCTCGTCATCATCTTCATCGCGGCGCTGCTGGTGTCGTTCCTGGTGAAGACGTTCCTGATCCGCTCGTTCTACATCCCGTCCGAGTCGATGCAGAACACCCTGCAGGTGAACGACCGCGTCATCGTCAACGAACTCGTCCCCGGCGCCGTCAAGCTCAAGCGCGGCGACGTCGTGGTCTTCAAGGACCCGGGCGGGTGGCTCACCGGTGAGACCCTGCCGAACGTCCAGCCGACGACGCCGATCGGCAAGGCCGCGGACTGGCTGCTCACCCAGGTCGGTCTCGGCACCGGCGACAGCGACGACCACCTGATCAAGCGCGTGATCGGCCTGCCGGGCGACAAGGTGAGCTGCTGCAACGACCTCGGACAGATGTCCGTCAACGGGGTCCCGCTGACCGAGCCGTACCTGAAGCTGCCCGCGGGTGACACCCGTGCGTCGCAGACACCGTTCTCCGTCACCGTGCCGAAGGGCACCATCTGGGTGATGGGTGACAACCGCGACAACTCGCGCGACTCCCGCTACAACGGTGACACCCCGTCGAAGGGCTTCGTGCCGCTGTCCGACGTCACCGGCCGGGCCTTCGTGATCTCGTGGCCGACCAACCGCTGGACCTGGCTCGACGACCACCCCGAGGTCTTCGCCGGGGTGGAGCAGCGGGACAAGTGACCCCGGTCCGGCCCTCACTGCGGCTCGAGAAGTCGCTGCTCGCCGCCGGGCGGGTCACCGTGATCGGCGTCGACGAGGTCGGCCGTGGCGCGATCGCCGGCCCGGTCGGGGTCGGTGTCGCCGCCGTCACCCTCGACGTCCGTCGGGTGCCGCCGGGCCTCGCCGATTCGAAGCTCCTGACCCAGTCGCGGCGGGAGGCCCTGGTCCCCGTGGTGACCCGCTGGGCGCGCACCGCGGTGGGGATGGCGTCGGCGCAGGTCGTCGACGAACAGGGCATCGTCGCCGCGCTCGGACTGGCCGGGGCCCGGGCGATCGGGACACTCGTGCAGGGCGGTGTTGCACTCGAGGGTGCCGTGGTGGTGCTCGACGGGTCGTTCGACTGGCTCACCCGCGCACTGCCGGCCGAACACCGGCCGCTCGACGTCCAGGTGCGGGTGAAGGCCGACCGGGACTGCGCGTCGGTCGCAGCGGCCTCGGTCGTCGCCAAGGTCGCTCGAGACGACCTGATGATCGCCGCCCACGACGACGCGCCGCACTACGCATGGGCGTCGAACAAGGGCTACGGGTCGACCGCGCACTACGACGCGATCCGCACGGTCGGACCGCACGAGCTGCACCGGAAGACCTGGCTGCACGCGGCGTCGAGTGTCGCCCTGGACGGGTTCGAGGGACTGGACGCCGTCGGCGGGTGAGTGCGGTCCTGCGCGGTTCGCCCCTGTTCTCGGCGGTTCTCGGCGGTTCTCCGCGGTCGGACGGTCAGGAGGCCGTGGTCGCTCTGGAGTGTCGGTCGCTCTAGACTGAGCGGGCCATGGATGACGAAGAATTCGACGACTACGACCGCGAGGTCGAACTGGCC
Source organism: Curtobacterium sp. APC 4022 (assembly GCF_030407555.1). Classification (NCBI taxonomy): domain Bacteria; kingdom Bacillati; phylum Actinomycetota; class Actinomycetes; order Micrococcales; family Microbacteriaceae; genus Curtobacterium; species Curtobacterium sp. APC 4022. The sequence continues at coordinate 22,265 of NZ_JASDDD010000016.1, read as the reverse complement.
CTGTACCGCGAGTACCGCGACGTCGTGGGGCAGTTCCGGTACGTGGTCGAGACCGAGCGGCGGTTCTACCTGGCGAACGAGGTCGAACTCGTGCGCCGGGACACCGAGCACGACTTCTACTTCGAATTGACGATGAACGACGTGTGGGTCTGGGACGTCTACCGTTCCGACCGCTTCGTGAAGTCGGTCCGGGTGCTCACGTTCAAGGACGTGAACGTCGAAGAACTCACCGCGCGTGAACTCGAACTGCCGAAGGAACTCGCACTCGACGAATGAGGCGCGCCGGGTGATTCGACCGTTCCGCATTGTGCTGCGATACTCTGAGTTGCAATAACGACTCTGAAGGAGTGCACGATGGCGCAGAAGGTCACTGTCCAGCTCGTCGACGATCTCGACGATTCGCCGATCGCCGCTGGCGATGGCCGAACGGTCGAGTTCGCTTTCGACGGTTCGTCGTACGAGATCGACCTGTCGAACGACAACGTCGACAAGTTCCGGGACGCGATCTCGGACTACATCGCCGCAGCGCGCAAGACCGCCGGTCGTCGCACCGGTTCGACGGGCAAGAGCCCGTCCGCCCCGAAGCGGGGGAACTCCGAGGAACTCGGGAAGATCCGCGAGTGGGCCAAGGAGAACGGCTACGAGGTCTCTTCTCGCGGCCGTATCTCCACGCAGGTGCAGGAAGCGTACGCAGCCGCACACTGAGCATCCGACCGGCGCATCAGCGCTGGTCACGGCACGAGCCGGACATTCCGTGAGGAATTGTCCGGCTTTTGTCATGTGCGGCAACATTTCCGGCCCTTTCCTGCACAGGACGGTCGTTCTGCCCTGTTGTCCCCAGATTGCGGGTACCGGCCCGGTCGTTTCGCTCGGTGATTCATCGTTGCTCCATGACGAATCGTGCAGACCGACCGGACGTCGGCGGCGCTCTTCCCCGACGTGATCCGCGCCGGACGACGGGCAATGTCGGAGAAGACCACGCGGTGGAATGGCTCGAGCGGCACGGCTTCTCGATCATCGACCGGAATTGGCGATGCGCCCGCGGCGAAGTCGACATCGTCGCGCGGGACGGTGACACGATCGTCTTCATCGAGGTGAAGACCCGCACCGGGCAGACGACCGGACATCCGCTCGAAGCGGTGACGCCCCGGAAGCTCGCACGCATCCGGCAGCTCGTGCCGGCCTGGTTCCATGCACACCGCGACCAGACGGCGCATGCGATCCGGATCGACTGCATCGCGGTGACGATGATCGCGGACCACGTCGCGATCGAGCACGTCGAGGCGCTCGGGTGAGCGACATCGGACGGACCTCGGCGGTCGCGCTGGTCGGCGTGCAGGGCAGCCTCGTCGAGGTCGAGGCGCACCTCACCAGCCAGCTGCCCACGTTCAGCATCATCGGGCTGCCGGACACCTCGCTCGGCGAAGCCCGCGAACGGGTCCGGTCCGCCGCGGCGATGGCGGACTGTCCGCTGCCGGCGCGACGCATCACGGTGAACCTCACCCCGGCGAGTGTGCCGAAGCGCGGCTCCGGCTTCGACCTGGCGATCGCGATGGCCGTGCTCGCCGCTGCCGGCACCGCACCCGGGGCCGATCGCGGGGTCGTCTACGTCGGGGAACTCGGGCTCGACGGGCGGGTCCGACCGGTGCCGGGGATCATCCCCGTGGTCCTGGCCGCGCGGGCCGCCGGGATCGAACGGGTCGTGCTGCCGGTGGGCAACCTCACCGAAGCGCGGGCGGTCCCGGACATCGCGCTCACCGCCGTGGACTCGCTCCGCTCCGCGGCGATCGACGCGGGGGCCGACCTGCCCGCGGGCTTCGCCGATCCGGTCCTGCCGCCGCCCGTGCCCGACGACACCCTGCCGTCGCTGGAGCTGTCGGACGTCGTCGGCAACGCGATCGGGGTGCGTGCGGTCATCGCCGCGGCGGCCGGCGGGCACCACGTGCTGCTGCTCGGACCGCCGGGCGCCGGCAAGACGATGCTCGCCGAACGCCTGCCGGCCCTGCTGCCGGACCTCGACCCGGACGCCGCGCTCGAGGTCGCGGCCGTCCGCTCCGTCGCCGGCCACGGGGAGCGCTCGTGGACGCTCCGACCTCCGTGGGAGGCACCGCACCACTCCGCCTCCGCCGCGGCCCTGATCGGCGGTGGGACCGGGCAACTCCGTCCGGGGGCGGTGTCACGGGCGACCCGCGGGGTGCTGTTCCTCGACGAGGCGACCGAGTTCCCGCGGGTGGTGCTCGACGCGCTCCGGCAGCCCCTCGAAGCCGGGCGCATCACAGTCCACCGGGCGGGGGGATCTGCGGAGTTCCCGGCACGCTGTCAGCTCGTGCTGGCAGCGAACCCGTGTCCGTGCGGCAATGCCGGGTCCAGCGGAGGCGCGGGGTGCTCGTGCGTCCCGAGTGCGGTCCGGCGGTACCTCGGTCGGCTGTCCGGGCCGCTGCTCGACCGCATCGACATCCGGGTCGCCGTCCCGCGGGTGACGACCGGCATGCTCCGGGCCGACAGCGGTGCGACGCCCACCACCGCCGCCGCGCGTCGGACGGTCCTCGAGGCCCGACAGCGGATGAGCACACGCCTGCGTGGGACCGGGTGGAGCCGGAACGCCGAGGTGACCGGGTCGTGGTTGCGCGAGGACGGACGCGCGGCCGACGGTGCGACGGACCTGCTCGACCGCGGCCTCGACCTCGGGACACTGACCATGCGCGGGTGGGACCGGGTGATGCGACTTGCGTGGACGATGGCCGACCTCGACGGCGACGACCGACCGGAGCGGCGGCACGTCGAACGGGCGCTGGCGTTGCGGACCGCGCTGTGAGCGCCACCGGAGCCGGGTGGTCGCCGTCGGACCGAGACACTGTCCTCGGACGGCTGCGGGACTCGGCGGTCCGTTCGACCGGTGGGGACGAGCACGACGAGGTCCTGGCGCGGGTGGCGTGGTCGACCGTCGTCGAGCCGGGGGACTCGGACGCGGGACACCTCGTCGCGCGCCTCGGAGCGGTGCGGTCGATCCGGGCCGTGCTCGATGCCCTCGACACCGGACCGCTCGAGGTGGCGGAGATGCTGGTCGGTGCGGGTGCGGGTGCGGGTGCGGGTGCGCGGGTACGGGGTTCGACGGGGGCTGCTGTTGGTGCCTGCGATGAGGACGAGATCCGGCAGCGTCTGGTGGAGTCCGCCGCCACGGCACTCGTCCCGGCACTCGCGCGGTGGCGGCCCCGGCTGCTCCGGCTCGACGTCGACGCAGTGCTGTCGGCAGCGTCAGCGGTCGGGTGTGCCCTCGTCGTGCCCGGCGACCAGGACTGGCCCGCGGGGATCGACGACCTCGGCCCACACGCGCCGCTGGTCCTCTGGCGACGCGGAGCACCGTGCACCACCGGACGTCCGTCCGTCGCGGTCGTCGGTTCGCGGGCGAACACGGTCCTCGGTGCCGAGGCCGCCGCCGAGATCACCTCCGCCGCCGCCGATGCCGGCTGTGTCGTCGTCTCCGGGGGCGCGCACGGCATCGACGCCGTCGCGCACCGGGTCGCGATGGCCGCCGGCGCTCCGACGGTCGCCGTGCTGGCCGGCGGGATCGACCAGCTCTACCCGGCCGCGAACACCGCGATGCTGCACGCCGTGGCCGAGCACGGCGCCCTGCTCGCCGAGTGTCCACCGGGGACCCGACCGTCGCGCTGGCGGTTCCTCGCCCGGAACCGGTTGATCGCCGCCCTCGCGACCACGACCGTCATCGTCGAAGCGGGTGCCCGCTCCGGGGCTCTCAACACCGCGAACCACGCCGGTCAGCTGGGACGGACGGTGTTCGCCGTCCCGGGGCCGTACTCGTCGTCGGCGTCGGTCGGCTGTCACCGGTTGATCGCGGACCGGCGGGCGGAGATCGTGGTGCAACCGCGCGACCCGGCCGAGACGGCGGTGCGACTGTGGGCGGGGGAGCGGATCGTCGCCGGGGCCGAGGTCCCGATCGCCGGCGCGCGGACCGACCCCGAGGTGCTCCGTGTCGTCGACGCCCTGGCCGCGCGGCGCCCGACCCCGCTCGACGAGGTCGCCCGGCGGTCCGGGCTCTCACTCGCCGACACCACCGATGCCCTGGCGCTGGCGGAGCTGCAGGGGTTGGTCCAGCAGGGCCCCGGGGGATGGACGACCACGTGAGCCGTACCCTGGCGTCATGCACGACACCGAGGACGACCAGCAGCACGCGGGTGGGACGCTCGCGGCCGTCGTCCCGGTGTTCCTCGACCACTGTCGGCACGGCCGCGGCCTCAGCGATCAGACCGTCCGGGCCTACCGTGCCGACCTCGACGACCTCGTGGCGTTCGCCGCCGAGCGGCAGGTCGTCACGGCCGCGGGTCTCACGCTCGAGGTGCTCCGCGACTGGCTCTGGGCGGCGACCGAACGCGGTCTCGCCCGGTCGACCATCGCGCGCCGGAGTGCGTCGGTCCGGGCCTTCACCCGGTGGGCGAGCGAGACCGGTGTGCTGGCCGTCGACCCCGGGGTGCGCCTCCGGGCTCCGAAGGGCGCCGCCCACCTGCCCCGCGTCGTGGCGCAGGACCAGGTGCGGTCGATGCTCGACGGGCTCGCCGTCCGCGCCGCCGGCGACGACCCGGCGGCGCTCCGCGACCGTGCGGTGGTCGAGCTGCTGTACGCCGCCGGCATCCGCGTGAGTGAACTCGTCGGACTCGACCTCGGCGACGTCGACCGGACCCGCCTGACCGTCCGCGTGCTCGGCAAGGGCGGCAAGGAGCGCGTGGTGCCGTTCGGCGTCCCGGCGCACGACGCTCTCGAGGCGTGGCTCAACCGTGGGCGGCCGGCGCTCGCCGCGGCGGCTGCAGCTGGGAGACCGGGAGCCGCCGCCGCTGTCACTGCCGCGCGTCCCGCCGGCGCGGCCCTGTTCCTCGGCGACCGCGGTGCCCGACTCGGCACCCGGAGCGCGTACCGCATCGTCGCCCGGCTGCTCGAGGCTCTGCCCGGCGAGGGCCCGAGTGGTCCGCACACCTTCCGGCACACCGCGGCGACGCACCTGCTCGACGGGGGAGCGGACCTCCGGGCGGTCCAGGAGCTGCTCGGGCACGCGAGCCTCGGCACGACGCAGATCTACACCCACGTGTCCTCAGCACGCCTCCGCGAGGTCTACCGCACCGCTCACCCCCGGGCCTGAGCGTCCGGCAGCAGCACCGGCCATGCGGGTCTCGGCAGGAGCGGCAACGGGTCCACGTACCGGCCGTCGACCCGGGCGCCGAGGTGCAGGCACGGCTCCGCCACCCGACAGTGTCCGCTGGCGACCGTCCCGACCGGGTCGCCTCGTCGGACGAGCGTGCCCGCCGACACCGACGCCGACGGTAGGACCGGATCGAGGGTGCTCACCAATCCGCCGCCGTGGTCGATCGTCACGACCGGACGTCCGCCGACCTGCCCGGCGAACGCGACGGTGCCGTCCGCTGGAGCCGTCACCGGCGTCCCGGGGCCGGCGGGCACGTCGAGCCCACGGTGTCCCGGCCCGTAGTCGGTCGCCGGTGCCTGCCACGGCCGGAGCACGACGTGGGAAGACGTCGGCCACGACCACCGCGCCGGTGCCTCGGTGTCCGCGAGCCTGGCGTGAGCGGAAGTTGCGCCCGGCAGCGCGCCGGACACCGCCAGCACGGAACCCGACAGCGCGGTCGTCGGCAGCGCGCGAACCGGCAGCGCGTGCCCTGGCAGCGCGCGAACCGGTAGCGCCACGACCGGCAGCATCACGACCATCGCGAGCACCAGCCTCGCCCGGGCCGCCACACGCCACGCCAGCACGCGAGCCCGTCGCGAACCGCGCCACGTCGATCCGCCCCACGTCCCTCCGCCCCACTTCCACCGGCCGCGCATCCACCCGCGCCCGGTCCACCCGCGCCACTTCCACCCGTTCGACATCCCGTCCTCCCGGGCCCACGTTCCCGTGTCCGACGCGGCCGCGAGGCGGGCCGGAGCCGACCTGTGGGCAGTTCCCCGGGCCTCCCGTCCGGTGCAGGACAGGCCCAGCTGGACCACACCTGATGTGCTGACCAGCCGCAGAAGGGGTACTGTCGGGGCCGCTCCGGACACCGCAACGCCGCTCGGACGGCGATCCAGCCGACCGCCGGGGCACCGTGCACCACCCGGCACGGCGGCGGGAATCCAGGAGCATCGTGTCGAACACGACCACCGGACACGGCGAAGACCGTGCGTTCAAGGGGAAGGTCACACTGTTCGCCATCGCGGCGGCAGTCGGTGGCTTCCTCTTCGGTTTCGACTCGTCCGTCATCAACGGCGCCGTCGAGGCCATCAAGGGCGAGTTCGACCTGTCCGAGGGCGCCAGCGGCTTCGCGGTCGCCTCCGCCCTCATCGGCTGTGCCTTCGGCGCCTACTTCGCCGGTCGTCTCGCTGACCGGTGGGGTCGCACCCGGGTGATGTTCTGGGCCGCCGTGCTGTTCTTCGTCTCGTCGATCGGTTCCGGGTTCGCGTTCGCCACGTGGGACTTCGTCCTCTGGCGCCTCATCGGCGGTCTCGGCATCGGCACCGCGTCGGTCATCGCCCCCGCGTACATCTCCGAGGTCTCGCCGAAGGCGATCCGTGGGCGGCTGGCCTCGTTCCAGCAGCTCGCGATCACGCTCGGTATCTTCGCCGCGCTGCTCTCCGACCAGTTCTTCGCCGTCACCGCGGGCAGCGCCTCGGCCGAGGTCGCCGGGCTGCCGGCCTGGCGCTGGATGTTCCTGGTCGGCGTGATCCCGTCGATCGTCTACGGCATCCTCGCGATCACCCTGCCGGAGTCGCCGCGCTACCTGCTCACCAAGGGCCGGAAGGACGACGCCCGCGACGTCATGACGAAGATCGTGCCGCGTGACACCGTGAACACGAGCCTGGAGGAGATCCAGGACGGCATCACCAAGGAAGCCAACGAGAAGAAGGGCTCGATCCGCGGCAACCGCTTCGGTCTGCAGCCCATCGTCTGGGTCGGCATCATCCTCGCCGTGCTGCAGCAGTTCGTCGGCATCAACGTGATCTTCTACTACTCGACCACCCTCTGGCAGGCCGTCGGGTTCAAGGAGAACGACTCGTTCCTCATCTCGACGATCACCTCGGTGGTCAACGTCGCTGTCACGTTCATCGCGATCTTCCTGGTGGACAAGGTCGGCCGCAAGCCGCTCCTGGTCGCCGGTTCCGCGGGCATGTTCGTCTCGTTGGCGATGGTCGCGATCGCGTTCTCGCAGTCCGTGATGGTCGACGGCGAGCCGAGCCTGCCGGGTGCCTGGGGCATCATCGCGCTGATCTTCGCGAACCTCTTCGTCGTGTCGTTCGGCGCCACGTGGGGTCCGCTCATGTGGGTGCTCCTCGGCGAGATGTTCCCGAACCGCATCCGCGCCACCGCGCTCGGCATCGGGTCGGCAGCCAACTGGATCGCCAACTTCATCGTCACGATCTCGTTCCCGGTGCTGTCCGGCTTCAACCTCACGGTGACGTACGGCATCTACGCCCTGTTCGCGTTGATCTCGTTCTTCTTCGTCATCGCGAAGATCCCCGAGACCAAGGGCCGCTCCCTCGAGGAGATGGGCATCAGCGCCGAGGGGGAGACCAGCGCCGCCAAGGCCTAGTCACCTCCGCAGTACCGGACGGGAGGCCCGGATCACCATCGCCGATCGGCGCACGTGATCCGGGCCTCTCTTCTGTTAGCATTTCTCCAGCAGCGCGCCGAGCGCGCTGACTTCGCGTGTCCACGCAGCACACACGGTCATCGGTCCCGCTCTCGCGAGCGGGCGGCTGTGTGTCAGGGCACCAGGGACCACGACCTCCGGTCGTGGTCGACACAACCGCACCAGGTGCACGGCCATGCCGTGCGCCGAGAACACAGAAGGAGGACGGCACATGGCCGTCGTCACCATCCGCCAGCTGCTCGACAGCGGCGTCCACTTCGGACACCAGACCCGTCGGTGGAACCCGAAGGTGAAGCGCTTCATCCTCGCCGAGCGCTCGGGCATCCACATCATCGACCTGCAGCAGTCGCTGGCCTTCATCGACCGCGCGTACGACTTCGTCAAGGAGACGGTCGCGCACGGTGGCACGATCCTCTTCGTGGGCACCAAGAAGCAGGCGCAGGGCTCCATCGCCGAGCAGGCGACCCGCGTCGGCCAGCCGTACGTCAACCAGCGTTGGCTCGGCGGTCTGCTCACGAACTTCCAGACGGTCTCCAAGCGCCTCGCGCGCATGAAGGAGCTCGAGGAGATCGACTTCGACGACACGACGAAGGGCTTCACCAAGAAGGAGCTCCTCATCAAGAAGCGCGAGCTGGACAAGCTCCACAAGACCCTCGGTGGTATCCGCAACCTCACGCGGACCCCGAGCGCGCTCTGGATCGTCGACACCAAGAAGGAGCACCTCGCCGTCGACGAGGCGCAGAAGCTCGGGATCCCGATCATCGGCATCCTCGACACCAACTGCGACCCGGACGAGATCACGTACCCGATCCCGGGCAACGACGACGCGATCCGCTCCGTCGGCCTCCTGACGCGCATCGTCGCCGACGCCGCGGCCGAGGGCCTGAAGACCCGCCACAACGGCGGCAACGACGACGAGGCCACCGAGCCGCTCGCCGAGTGGGAGCAGGAGCTCCTCGGTGGCGACAGCGCGACCCCGGCCGCCGACGCCGCTCCGGAGGGCGCGACCGTCCAGGAGAACGACGCCGACGCGCAGGTCGCCGCGAAGGAGATCGGCGAGCCGATCGCCGACGCCGACAAGAACGCCGAGCCGACCGCCGAGGCCGAGAAGGCCGCGGAGACCACTCCCGCCGAGTGATCACCAGGGGCGCCGGACCGGCATCGGTCCGGCGCCCCTGCCTCGCTCCCCACTCTCCACACACGCACAGTCCAGAAAGGACGCCTGTCAATGGCAAACTTCACCGCACAGGACGTGAAGAAGCTCCGCGAGGACCTCGGGGCCGGCATGATGGACGCGAAGAACGCGCTCGTCGAGGCTGACGGCGACTACGACAAGGCCGTCGAGCTGCTCCGCATCAAGGGCGCGAAGGCCGTCGCCAAGCGCGACGACCGCGCGACCTCCGAGGGTGTCGTCGTCGCCACCGCCGACAACGGCGCCGCGACCGTCGTCGAGCTCGCCAGCGAGACCGACTTCGTCGCCAAGAACGAGAAGTTCACGACCCTGGCCGACAAGGTGCTCGGTGCGGTCGCCGCAGCCGGTGCCACCGACGTCGCCTCCGCGAACGCCGCGCCGCTCGACGGCAAGACGGTGCTCGAGGTCATCAACGAGAACGCCGCCGCACTCGGCGAGAAGCTCGAGGTCCGCACGGTCCGCCGTGTCGAGGGCTCGGCCTTCGAGATCTACCTGCACAAGACCAGCCAGGACCTGCCGCCGCAGATCGCCGTCGTCGTCGCCTACCAGGGTGACAACGCCGCCGAGGCTCGTTCGATCGCGCAGCACGTCGCGTTCGCGAACCCGTCGTACCTGACGCGCGACGAGGTCCCGACCGAGGCCATCGAGAAGGAGCGTGCGACCGTCGAGGCGATCACGCGCGAAGAGGGCAAGCCGGAGGCTGCGCTCCCGAAGATCGTCGAGGGCCGCGTGAACGCCTTCATCAAGGGCATCTCGCTCCTCGACCAGGACTACGCGAAGGACAACAAGATCTCCGTCGCGAAGGCCGCCGAGAACGCCGGCATCACGATCCAGGGCTTCGCCCGCGTCAAGGTCGGCGCGTAACGAACCCATGACGGGGCCAGGAACCAACCGGTTCCTGGCCCCGTTGTCGTGCGCCCCCGCGCACCGAGTACATTTCCACGAGACCACGACGAAGGGTGCCCCGACATGACCGACGAGAAGACCGGACGCCGACGAGTCCTGCTGAAGCTCTCGGGAGAGGCGTTCGGCGCCGGTTCCCTGGGCGTCAACCCGGACGTCATCGGCACCATCGCCAAGCAGATCGCCGCAGCCGCCCACGAGGTCGAGGTCGCGATCGTCGTCGGCGGTGGCAACTTCTTCCGCGGCGCCGAGCTCTCGCAGCGCGGCATGGACCGCGGACGCGCCGACTACATGGGCATGCTCGGGACGGTCATGAACGCGCTCGCGCTCCAGGACTTCCTCGAGCAGGCCGGTGCCGCCACCCGTGTGCAGTCGGCGATCAGCATGACCCAGGTCGCCGAGCCGTACATCCCGCGGCGTGCCGAGCGCCACCTCGAGAAGGGCCGCGTCGTCATCTTCGGTGCGGGTGCCGGCCTGCCGTACTTCTCGACGGACACCGTCGCGGCGCAGCGGGCGCTCGAGATCGGTGCCGACGAGGTGCTCGTCGCCAAGAACGGCGTCGACGGCGTCTACTCCGCGGACCCGAAGAAGGACCCGACCGCCGAGAAGCTGCACCACGTGACCTACCAGGACGCACTGCTCAAGGGCCTCAAGGTCGTCGACGCCACCGCGTTCTCGCTCTGCATGGACAACGGCATGCCGATGCACGTCTTCGGCATGGAGGGCGAGGGCAACGTCCGCGCCGCCATCCAGGGTGAGCGCATCGGCACCGTGGTCAGCAACTGACCGGCGCCTCGTCGCCGACTGACTAGACTCGACCCGTACCGAAGGAGAACCACCGTGATCAGTGACGTCATGACCGATGCGACCGAGAAGATGGCCAAGGCCGTCGACGTGGCGAAGGACGACTTCGGCACCGTGCGCACCGGCCGCATCAACGCCGCCCTCTTCCAGAAGATCCCGGTCGAGTACTACGGTTCGCCGACCCCCCTCGCGCAGCTCGCGTCCCTGCAGACGCCGGAAGCCCGCACGCTGATCGTGACGCCGTACGACAAGACGGCGCTCAAGGAGATCGAGCGGGCCATCGCGACCTTCCCGAACCTCGGGGCCAGCCCGACGAACGACGGCGAGATCGTCCGCGTGACGATCCCCGAGCTGTCGGCCGAGCGCCGCAAGGAGTTCGTGAAGATCGTCAAGAGCAAGGGCGAAGACCACAAGGTGGTCCTGCGCAACATCCGCCGCAAGGCGAAGGACGACCTCGACGCGCTGAAGGGCGAGGTGTCCGACGACGACATCGCCCGCAGCGACAAGGAGCTCGACGCGCTCACCAAGAAGCACGTCGACCAGATCGACGAGGCGCTGAAGAAGAAGGAAGCCGAACTCCTCGAGGTCTGATGCGCCGTCCCGACCAGGGCGACGACCGCCCCACATCTGATGACCGCCGCATGTCGGGGTTCCGACAGGACTTCGATGCGCGGGCGAGGGCGGCCCGGAACGACTTCGAGGCGCAGATCCGGCAGCGCCGAGCAGAGTTCGGTGCCCGGAACGAAGCACTGACCGCACGGACGGGTCGCAACCTGCCGGCGGCCATCGCGATCGCCCTGGCGTTCGCGGTGGTCATGCTCGGCTCGCTGCTGCTGTACACGCCGTCGTTCATGATCGTGGCGGCGTTCCTGCTCGGGCTCGGCGTGTACGAGCTCGCGAGTGCGATGCGCTTCGCCGGCCGGGACGTCCCCCGGATCCCGAGTGTCGCGGTCGCGATCGCCACGGTGCCGGCCGCGTTCCTCGGTGGACAGATCTGGGCGCTGTTCACGTTGCTCGGCGGCGTCGTGTTCATCTCGCTCTGGCGCCTGGTCGAGGTCGCCGTGTCGCGCACGAAGCCACCGGCCTCGAGCGTGGCGCGTGACCTGACGAACGGGCTGTTCGTCCAGGCCTACGTGACCCTCCTCGGCGCCTGCGTGGTGCTCCTGTCAGCACAGCCGCAGGGGCAGCTGTGGGTCGTCGGGTTCATCCTGGTGGTCGTCGCAGTCGACACCGGGGCCTACGCCACCGGGATCAACCTCGGCAAGCACCCGATGGCACCGAAGATCAGCCCGAAGAAGACCTGGGAGGGCTTCGGGGGGTCGGTCGGCGCGAGCATCATCGTCGGCGTCCTCGTCACCTGGCTGATGCTCGGTCTGCCCTGGTGGACCGGGATCATCCTCGGCGTGCTGATCTCCGGGTCGGCGACGCTCGGGGACCTCACCGAGTCGATGATCAAGCGCGACCTCGGCATCAAGGACATCTCGTCGTTCCTGCCCGGGCACGGCGGACTGCTCGACCGCATCGACAGCATCCTGCCGTCGGCCGCGATCGCCTACCTGATGTACCTCGTCGTCAACCACTGAGCTCGTTCGGCCGGTCGGGCCGGTGTGACCAGGCGCCGGGCACTCAGGTGCCGAGTCCGCGCGTCCAGGTGGCGCACTGGTCGGAGCCTGGCACAATGGCGCCGTGCCATCGACGTTCCCGACTGCCCCCCGCTCGGTCCTCGGCTACGACTCCGACGAGGTCGATCGATTCCTCGAGGACGCTCGTCGCGCCTACACCGCGAACGACAGCGCCCCGGGGATCGAGGCCGCGAAGATCCGCGCGACCGCGTTCTCGATGAAGAAGGGCGGCTACTCCACGGTGCACGTGGACGCCGCGCTCGAGCGTCTCGAGGACGCCTTCGCCGCCCGGGAGCGCGAGCGCGAGATCGCCGACGTCGGACAGAAGGCCTGGTACGCGGAGGCCCGTGGCAAGGCCTCGGACGTCGTCGCGCGTCTCGGTCGTCCGGACGCCCAGCGGTTCCAGCGCGTCAGCTTCCTGACGACCGGGTACCACCCGAAAGACGTCGACGCGTTCTCCCGTCGACTGCACGGGTACTTCAAGGACGGCAAGCCGCTCAGCCTCACCGAGGTGCGCTCGGCGGTGTTCCGCCCGAAGCACGGCGGGTACCGCGAAGCGCAGGTGGACGCCCTGCTCGACGCCGTCATCGAGGTCATGCTCGCCGTCCGCTGAGGACCCGTACCGGGGTCGACCCGGGCCTCCCGTCCGGACGGACCGGACTCACCTGCCCCAGGTGCTTCGCTTTCCGTGATCGTTCCGTTATCCTGGTCAGACTCATGGGCAGGCACACGGCAGACCAGCGATCCGACCGCGCAACCCGCGCACTGGACGATCACCAGATCGTCAGTGAGCGCCGCGCGGCGAAGAACCGAACCGACACGGCGGAGACCACGGTCGTCCGTCCGGTGACTGCACCGCAGGCGGAGCAGCACGCTGCTCCCGTCATCGCGCCGGTGTCCGTCGCCGCGAACCGGGTCTCGGACGCCGCGGTGGCCCGCGCTGCGGTCGCGCCGACGTCGGAGTCGCCGCGTGTCGTCCGCGTCGCCCGCACCCGTGCGCTCGCTCCGGTCAAGCCGACGACCCCGCGGTCGTTCGGGGGCTTCGTGCGGCAGCGCTCGACCATCCCCGTCCTCTCGTTCTTCGCCGTTTCGGCGTTCGTCGGCGGGTCGCTCTTCAACCCGATGCAGACGGACGCCGCTTCGGCAGCGCCCGTCCTGGCCCCGGCGCCGATCTCGGTGCCGCAGCAGTTCTCGGCCCACGGCACCTACGGCGACTTCGACGCAGCCCGCGACGGCTTCGACGTCACGAAGCCGGCACCGAAGCCCACGCCGACGCCGACCCCCACAGCGACGCCGGACGCCGACGCGACCGACACGGATGCAGCCGCGACGTCCACCGCCGCCCAGCAGCCCGTCGCGAGCACGCCGGTCGCGCCCGTCGCGACGCCGGACCCGGGCAGCGCCCAGGCCATCGGCCAGCAGATGGTCGCCGCCCGCGGCTGGGGCAACGACCAGTACAGCTGCCTCGTCTCCCTGTGGAACAAGGAGTCCGGCTGGCGGGTCAACGCCTACAACCCGAGCGGTGCCTACGGCATCCCGCAGTCGCTGCCGGGCAGCAAGATGGCGTCCGCCGGTGCCGACTGGCAGACCAACCCCGCCACGCAGATCACCTGGGGCCTCAACTACATCACGGGTGTCTACGGCACCCCGTGCGGCGCCTGGGCCCACAGCGTCTCGTACAACTGGTACTGATCGGCGTCCGGGGTGCCGCGGAGCAACCGGCCGCGGAACCCACGCGGCCGAGGCCATGACGTCGAACCGGAGGACTCCGGTTTCGACCGCGTGCTCAACGGCTGGCGCCGCAGCGAACACCGGCGTGGTCGTGAGTGGTCGGTGCAGCCGATCTCCGCTGCGTCGGCGCAGAAGGAGTACGTCTGCCCCGGCTGCGGTCTGACGATCGAACCCGGCGTCGCCCACGTCGTGGTCTGGCGTGCCGACGGCGTCCTCGGCGACGCCGCCGACCTGGCGGCACGCCGTCACTGGCACCACCACTGCTGGAGCATCGCGTGACGTCCGAGCCGACCTCCGGCGGGGACAGCGCCGAGATCCGGTCGGGCAGCGTGCTCCCCGCTCGTCGGACCGACATCGAGCTGGTCACCGACGACCACCTGACGCTCGTGGGGGAGCTCGCCGAGCCGCTCGACCGGGTCGCGCGGGGGACCGTCGTGGCGTTGCACCCGCTGCCGACGGCGCAGGGCTTCATGGACTCGCACGTCCTCAAGAAGGCCGCGGCTCGTCTGCCCGCCCTGGCCGACATCGCGGTGCTGCGCTTCAACTTCCGGTCGGTGACCTCACCCCGGGGGACTTCCGAGGGTTTCTTCGGTGACGGGGTGTCCGAGGGGTTCGACCTCCGGGCCGCCGTGCAGGACGTCGTCGACCGGGGGCTCCCCACGCCGTGGCTGGTCGGGTGGTCCTTCGGGACGGAGGTCGTCCTGAAACACGCCCTCGAGCACGTCGAGGCCGGACACGTGGCCGGCGTGGTGCTCCTGTCGCCGCCACTGCACCGGACGTCGGACGAAGAGCTCGCCCGCTGGGCCGCGGTCGACGTGCCGGTCGTCGCCCTCGTCCCCGAGCACGACGACTTCCTGCAGCCCGACCAGGCAGCGCGACGGTTCGCCATCGCGCCGACGGTCCGGGTCGTCCCCGTCGCCGGGGCGAAGCACCTCTGGGTGGGGGAGAAGTACGTGCGCATCGTGCTCGACACGATCGTCGACCTCGTCGTGCCGGGCAGTGCGCCGCTGCCGACGCACTGGCCCGCGGCGGACCAGCGACCGTAGCGGCAGCCGGCAGCCACCCGGTCCGGAGACGGGGTGGGTGCCCTCAGCGGCCTGGCGTCCCCTCAGCGGACGGTCGCGTCCGGTTCGTCGGCGTCCACGGGGTCGCCCGGCGCCGGTGCCTGCTGGTCGATGACGCCCGCCGCGTGGCTGAGGACACCCCGGAGGTTCTCCAGGTACCCCGCGACGGCCTCCCGCTCGGTCCGGATGGCCCCGAGTCGGTCCTCGGCGTCGGCGAGCAGTTCCGCGGTGCGGTCCTCGGCGTCCGCGACGAGCCGGTGCGCACGTTCCTGTGCGTCACGCACCAGGTCGGCGGCGTGCTCCTGGGCGGCCGTCTCCTGTTCGCGTGCCAGGTCGGCGGCTTCCCGCTCGAGGCGGTCTGCGGTCTCGCGGGCGGTGGTGGCGCGGCGCGTGGCCTCGGCGAGCTGCAGGTTCGCCTCGTCCAGGTACTTCTGGGTCTCGGTGACCGTGGCTCGGTGCCGGTCGAGGTACTCCTGCTCGGCGTCGTCGCGACGCGCGGCGAGTTCGGTCTCGAGAGCGGCACGTGCGTCGTCCCGTTCGCGGGCGATCTCGGCGCGGACCTCGTCGCGCTCCTGGGTGAGACCGGCGCGCGCGGTGTCGATCTCCTGGCGGAGAGCCGTGCGCTCGGCGAACAGGTCGTCGAGTTCGGCGGTGCGACGGTCGGCGATCTCGGTGTCGACCTCGGCGTGCTCGCGCTCCCGGCGTGCGGCGAGTTCGTTCTCGTGTTCGCGGGCGGCGCGCTCGGCCTCGGCAGCGGCGGTCTCCCGCTCGCGCTCGATGCGGGCGGCGTGCTCGGCGGTCTCGCGCTCGATGCGGTCGGTGGTCTCCTGCACGCGCCGGGCGTTCTCGGCCGCGGTCTGCTCCGTGTCGACGCGGAGCTGGGCACGGGCTGCGGCGATCTCCTGCTCGAGGTCGGTACGGGCGACGGCGAGCTCACGGTCCCACTCGGCGCGGGCGGCGGCGAGTTCCTCGTCGAGGGCACTGCGGCGGTCGTCGATCTCGGCGGCCAGTTCGGCACGACGCTGCTCGACCTCGGCCGCGAGTTCGGCGCGGCCGGTCTCGAGTTCGAGTTCGAGAGCGCGGCGGGCTTCACCGTGCTCGCGCTCCCACGCGGTACGGGCCTCGGCCAGCGTGCGGTCGAGCTGCTCGCGACGGGTGCTCTCCTCGCGGTCGAGGTCCTCCAGGCGGCGTGCCTGGTCGGCCTCGAACACGCTGCGACGGTGCTCGGTCTCGCGGTCGAGGTCGGCGGCGGCGCGACGGGCGTCGGCGGACTCCCGCTGGGCGACCTCGCGCAGCTCGGCGACCTCGTGCTGGACCTCGGCGCGGAGGGCGTTGGTCTCGCGGATGGCGACCGAGCGTACCTCGGCGGCCTCGGTGACCGCGGCTCCGCGCACGGCGGCGGCTTCGTTGCGGGCGTCCTGCACGAGGATGCCGGCTTCGGAGCGGGCGCGTTCGACGGTGTCGGCGGACTCGGCGCGGGCCCGGGAGAGCTCGTTGGTCGCACGGGTGCGGGCGTCCTCGAGGGTGACCTGGGCTTCGTCCCGGGCCTCGCGGAGGGTGCGCTCGGCCTCGGTGCGACTGCTGGCCCGGAGACGCTGGGCGTCGATGTCTGCCTGGCTGATCAGGCGCGTGGACTGTTCCTCGGCCACGCGGAGGGTGGACTCGAGTCGCGTGCCGAGGCCGCTGTAGGTCGGCGTGCCGGCCTCGTCCAGCTCGCCCTGCAGGTCCGAGACGCGGGACTGCAGGAGACGGATCTCCTTCGCGGCTTCGGCCCGGTCGGTGTTCGACTTGATCAGCTCGCGGCGGAGGTCGTTCAGAGCCCGTTCGACCTCGTCCTTGCGGTAGCCCCGCAGCTCGGTCCCGAACTCTGCCTCGTCGTTCGCCACGTGTCGCTCCCTGTGGTCGTCCCGGACCACCCCGTGCAGTCCGGACCCCGATTGTAGTGGTGCGTCCGCGACGGCTCCTGAGGCCGACAGTGACCCCGGGGATGCGCCTCCCAGCTGTCCTGGGTACCCTGGGCCGTTGTCCTGCGCCGATCCACCCATCCCGGCGCGGAGGGAGAGAGATCCGTGCGATTCGTCCTGGCGATCGTCAGCTTCGTCATCGGGGTGCTCCTCGTCGGCCTGGGAGTCGGGCAGCGGACCGTGTTCGCGCCACCCACCTCGATCGTCGCGGCGACGAGCGGGTCGAACGCCGCTCCCGTCACCGTGCTGCCCGGCAGCGTGCTCAACGCGAACCCGGGCTACCAGCGCGTCAACGTGTCGGGCACGGGCAAGGTGTTCGCCGCCTACGGCAAGACGTCCGACGTCGACGCCTGGATCGGTGACACCGAGCACACGACCCTCCGCTACGACGCCGAGGACGCCTCCCTGAAGTCCCGCACCACCGGATCCGGCTCCGACCTGCCCGACCCGAAGGGCAGCGACCTCTGGTACCAGGAGTACGACGATGCCCGTCAGTTCACCGTCCGACTGCCCGCCGACGTGTCGCTCGTGGTGATGGGCGACGGCTCGGACGCCGCACCCTCCGACATCTCCGTGACGTGGCCGCGTGACACCGCGACGCCCTCCGTCGGGCCGCTGCTGACGGCCGGTGGGGTCTTCGTGCTCGGTGGCCTGGTCATGCTCGTCTGGGCCTTCCTGCACCAGCGCCGCTCCCGTGGTCCGCGCCGTCGGAGCGGTGGTGGCCGCCCGCCGCGCGTGCGTGCCTCGCGTCGCGCCGCCGCCGCCGGTGCCCAGGTGCCGGCACGGAGCCGTCGCGGTCGTCGCGCCATCATCGCCGTCCCGGTGCTCGTCGCCGGCGCCCTCGTGCTGAGCGGGTGCTCGTCGGAGTACTGGCCGACCGGCAGCGGAGCGGACGCGACCCCGACACCGACCGCCACGGCCACCGGCGCCGCGGTCCCCGACGCCTCGACCGCCGCCACGAAGCAACAGATCGCCCGCATCGTGTCCCGCGTGGCCGAGGTCGCCGAGAAGGCCGACGCCGACAAGGACGCCAGTCTCGCCGCGACCCGCTTCGCCGGACCGGCGCTCGAGATCCGCAAGGCGAACTACACGATCCGCGACAGCGACGCCAAGGCGCAGGCCCTGCCCGCCGTGGCCGCCGACGACGTCTGCGTGGCGCTGCCGCAGCAGACCGACACCTGGCCGCGCACCGTCTTCGCCGTCGTCGCTGCGGACTGCACCGACAAGAAGACGGCCCCGCAGGCGTTGACCCTCGTGCAGCAGGACGCCCGCTCGGACTACAAGGTCGAGTACGCTGTCTCGCTCGAGGCCGATGCCCAGCTGCCGTCGCTCGCGCCGACCTCCGTCGGTGCCGCCCAGCTCGCACCGGACACGAAGCTCCTGGCGCTGGCCCCGAACGCCGTCGCCGCGGCCTACGGCGACATCCTGTCGAAGGACACCGCGAGCGAGTCCGCCGACCTGTTCGACAGCGACGGCGACGACCTGCGCTCGCGGATCGGCAAGTCGTACAAGGACGAGAAGGCGAAGGGGCTGCCGGACACCGCGAAGATCGAGTACTCGTCCGAGGTCCCCGAGGACTCGGCCCTGGCCCTCGCCACGAACACCGCCGGTGCGCTCGTCTCCGTCGACCTCAACGAGATCGAGAAGGTCACCCCGACGGCCGCCGGTGCCGAGGTCAACCCCGAGGGTGCCGTCAAGGCACTGTCCGGCGTCGACTCGAGCACCAAGGGCGTGACCGCCACGTACGGCGTCCAGTTGCTCTTCTCCGTGCCCCCGGTGGGTTCGGACGACAAGATAGAACTCCTCGGGTTCACCCAGGGCCTGATCGCAGCGAGTGAGGTGCAATGACCAACGTCCCCCCGACCCCGTCCAGCCTGCGCGGAGCAGTCGACCTCTCGTCCCTCGTCGACCGGGCCCAGCGTCCGCCGCAGGGTGCCGCCGGCCCCGCGGGGAGCCCCGCCACGCCGGGCAACGCCGGCGCGACGGCCGGTCCGGCAGCCGGTGCCGCGCCCACGGACGGTGTCCTGAGCGTCCCGTCCCTCGTGATGGACGTCACCGACCAGAGCTTCCAGGACATCGTCCAGCTCTCCACCGTCGTCCCGGTCATCGTGGACATCTGGGCTGAGTGGTGCGGTCCGTGCAAGCAGCTGTCGCCGGTCCTCGAGCGGCTGACCGAGGAGTACGCGGGACGCATCGTCCTGGCGAAGGTCGACGCCGACACGAACCCGCAGCTCGTCCAGGCGTTCCAGGCACAGTCGATCCCGACCGTCGCGGCCGTCATCGGCGGCCGTCCGCTCGGGCTGTTCGTCGGTGCCCTGCCCGAGGCCGAGGTCCGCGACGTCTTCGAGCAGGTCCTGCAGGCGGCGGAGCAGAACGGTGTCGCCGGCCGGGTCCAGGTCGACGGAGCCGTCGAGGCCGACGACGCGGAGCAGGGTGAGCCGGAACCGGAGCCCCTGCCGCCGCACCACCAGGCCGCGTACGACGCGATCGAGGCCGGGGACTACGCCACCGCGATCAGCGAGTACCGCACCGCGATCCTGCAGGACCCGCACGACCAGATGGCCGTGGCCGGTCTGGCCCAGGTGTCGTTGCTCGACCGGCTCTCCGGAAAGACCGCGGACGAGATCCGCGCGGCGGCCGGTGCCGGCCCGGCGGACGTCGCGGCCCAGCTCGCCGTCGCCGACCTCGACATCAGTGGCGGGCACGTCGAGGACGCCTTCGGACGCCTCCTCGACCTCGTCCCGACGGTGTTCGGCGACGACCGCGAAGCGCTCCGCGTACGCCTCGTCGAGTACTTCGAGCTGATCGGCGCCGAGGACCCGCGCGTCGTCGCCGCCCGGCGGCGGCTCGCCAACGCGCTCTACTGAGCGCGGGTCGCGCGACGCGACACGGAGCACGACGGGAGGCCCGGTACCAGCTGGTACCGGGCCTCCCGTCCGTCGTGCCCGTGGGTTCTACTCGGCCAGGCGCAGCCAGACGGCGCCCAGCGGGGGCACCACGAGGTTCGCCGAGGCCGGGCGACCGGCCCAGGGGACGTCCTCGGCCTGGACCGAGCCGAGGTTGCCGACACCGGACCCGCCGTACGCCGACGCGTCGGTGTTGAGCACCTCGTTCCAGGTGCCCGCCGTCGGCAGGCCGAAGCGGTGCTCGACGGGGACGCCGGAGAAGTTGACGAAGACCGCCAGCTTCTCGTCGCCCGCCTTGCGGAGGAACCCGAGCGTGGCGTGCGGTGCGTCGCCGCTCTCGAGCCACTCGAAGCCCTCGGCGCTGGAGTCGAACGTCCAGAGCGCCGGGTTCTCCTTGTACACGCGGTTCAGCTCGGCGACCAGGTCCTGCACGCCGCGGTGGCCCGGGTCGTCGAGCAGCCACCAGTCGAGACCGTTGGCCTCGCTCCACTCGGAGGGCTGGGCGAACTCCTGGCCCATGAAGAGCAGCTGCTTGCCGGGGTGTGCCCACATGAAGGCCAGGTAGGCACGCACGTTGGCGAGCTTCTGCCACTCGTCGCCGGGCATCTTGCCGTAGAGCGAGCCCTTGCCGTGCACGACCTCGTCGTGACTGATCGGCAGCGTGAACTGCTCGCTGAACGCGTAGACGAACGAGAACGTGATCTCGTCGTGGTGGTACGAGCGGTACGCCGGGTCACGCTCGACGTACTGCAGCGTGTCGTGCATCCAGCCCATGTTCCACTTCTGGCCGAACCCGAGGCCGCCGGCGCTGGTCGGCTGCGTGACGCCGGGCCACGAGGTCGACTCCTCGGCGATCATCACGATGCCGGGGTAGCGCTTGTACGCGGTGGCGTTCGTCTCCTGCAGGAGCGAGATCGCCTCGAGGTTCTCGCGACCGCCGTGGATGTTCGGCAGCCACTCGGTGCGGGAGTAGTCCAGGTACAGCATCGAGGCCACGGCGTCGACCCGGAGGCCGTCGATGTGGAACTCCTCGAGCCAGTAGAGCGCGTTGGCGACGAGGAAGTTGCGGACCTGCGGCTGCCCGAAGTCGAACACGTAGGTGCCCCAGTCGAGCTGTTCGCCACGGCGGGGGTCCGGGTGCTCGAACAGGGCGTAGCCGTCGAACTTCGCCAGCGCCCACTCGTCCTTCGGGAAGTGCCCGGGGACCCAGTCCATGATCACGCCGATACCGGCTGAGTGCAGCCGGTCGATGAGGTACCGCAGGTCGTCGGGGGAGCCGAAGCGGGCGGTCGGCGAGTAGTACCCGGTGACCTGGTAGCCCCACGAGCCACCGAACGGGTGCTCGGCGAGCGGCAGGAACTGCACGTGGGTGAAGCCGGTGTACTGCAGGTGCCCGATGAGGTCGTCGGCCACCTCGCGGTAGCTCAGTCCCGGACGCCACGAGCCGAGGTGTACCTCGTAAACGCTCATCGGCGCGTCGTGGGTCGTCGCGGTGGCGCGCTCGGCCATCCAGCGGGCGTCGCCCTCCGACCAGGTGTGGTGGGCGCTCGTGATCACGGACGCGGTGAGCGGCGGGACCTCGGTGCGGCGGGCGAACGGGTCGGCCCGCTCCACCCAGCCGCTGTCGGTGAGGATCTGGAACTTGTACCGCTGCCCCTCGAGGGCGCCCGGCCAGAACAGCTCCCACACGCCGAGGTCGTTCAGGCGGCGCATCGCGGTGGTGCGGCCCTCCCAGCCCTCGAAGTCGCCGATCACGCGGACGGCGGTGGCACGCGGCGCCCAGACGGCGAACGCCACACCGTCGACGCCGTCGACCGTCTGCACGTGCGCGCCGAGGTGGTGCCAGAGCTGCTCGTCGCGGCCCTCGCCGAACAGGTGCAGGTCGAGCTCGCCGAGCGTCGGCGGGAACCGGTACGCGTCGTCGGTGGTCCAGGTCTCGTCGTCCTCGTAGTCGGCCTCGACGCGGTACCGGCCGAGCTCGCCGACGGTCGCGCCGGCCCAGACGCCTTCGCCCTCGTGACGGAGTTCGACGTCGTCGCCGTCGGGTCGGACGATGCGGACCGCGGTCGCCAGGTGGCGGACCACACGGACGCTCGTGCCACCGGCGACGGGGTGCGGGCCGAGCACGTCGTGCGGCTCGGACCAGCGGCCCTCCGCGACCTGCTGGCGGATCCACTCGTCGACGGGGCCGGGGACGGGCTCGGCCGTCGCGACGGCGGTGCCGTCAGACGTCGGTGACGCAGACGTCGCGGACGTTTCGGGCGCGTCCTCCGTCCGGGAGGCGCTGGGTGCCTCCGCCTCGTCCGTCGCGTCCGGCGTCGCCGACGTCAGTCCACCGGCGAGCGTGGCCGACTCCGGCACGTCGCGGGAGCGGGACTCGGGCGGGGCGACCGGTGCGCCCGGGAGGTCCTCACCGGGAGCCGAGGTGTT